>CBDUVK010000393.1:0-2691 GCA_965370645.1 uncultured bacterium | reverse complement strand
ACTGTGGATTCTACAGAACCATCAACATCACAGGTTATGTCTCCGATTACCCGCAAGCGAGGATTCTGATCTTCCTTAAACAATTTCTTGAGAAATGACCTGGTTACCAGCCTGGGGTAGCGGGGCTCCCAGTAAATTCCATTAATTAGCAGGGTTAGATGTGGTATATAGTCACTAAAAATACCTAAATACTTTTCAGGATAATCATAGTAATCCTGCAGTTGGAAAGGTTCTCCATCCTTGCGACGGACCAGATCCTCCTCTTTGAAAACTACTTTATAGATCTTATTATTGGAATATTCTTTCCTTTTGACGAAATCTTCCAGCTGTGAAGCCTGGAGTTCTGCAACCGGCAGCAGATCAAATATTTCCTGTGCACCTTGAGATACATGCCCATAACCGGCAAAACCACATATGAATGGGACCAATTGATCAGGTAAACCCTTTTCAGCAATTTTCCGACCTGTTTCTTTTACTGCTAATCGAGCCTTTTCTAAATATGGATACGCCCTCGCTTGTTGTATCATCCGGAATGGATTTTCCCAACCCTCTGAATGGAGGCGCAAACCCAAGGTCCAGAGGGAATTGATCATACCCGCGTACCCGGCATACTTACCAAAGAAAATAAGCCGTCTGCCCTGATTATCTGTAACTTTCTCATAATCAAGCAGTGTATCTTTCAAATCCAGAATTCTTTTTAACATGGGCATGTTATAAGATTGACCCTTGATGGTATGAGAGAAAAAACAGTAGCCCTGTTGTGGGATAAGATCTGAGGTGGGGATCTCTTTTACTCCGAATATGATGTTGCAGCCTGATAAATCCGGAGTTATTGTAGCTCCAACTGCAGCATATTCTTCATCAGGATAGATCCTGGTATCCGACGGCGCCAATTTTACCTGGATATGATATTCTTCAATCAATCTCTTCACATGATCAGGATTTAAGGGAGTCCTCCTTTCGGTGAGATCTTTATTTTCATACCGGATACCGATAACACCTTGCATATTCAATTCCTACTTCATTCAGTTAGAATTCTTGTTGATTAGAATCCAAAATTAAAAATAAAATCCGAAAATTCCATGGAGTAATATATATTTATAGAACGCGGATGACACGGATTAAGCGGATTATCGCGGATTAAAATTCATATATCTGCTGCGAAAATGAGTTTAATCATTTAAATTAAATTGTTTCGTAGCGAAGTAATCCAGAATTCTAAATTTATTTAAATTATTTAACAATTCATATGAATATGGACGATGAAAATTATCTGAAAAAAACTCAACAAGCTCCTTCCTTACTTGTATATTTTTCATACCCCGAATGCCAGGTATGTAGAGTATTAAAACCAAAAGTAGAAGAACTTCTCAACCAGTATCCATTATTCGAATTTCTGTATATCGATATAAATCGATATCCTCTATGTAAAGGACAGTACTTGGTTTTCGCAGTCCCCACAATTGTTATGTTTCAGAAAGGCCGGGAGCTGCACAGATTCAGCCGTCATATTTCGCTCCGGGAATTGGAAGGGTATTTAGGGCGGGTCTCTCAAAGATAACTAATTACAAGCGAATATGAAACACACAAACTATTATCTCAATCCTTATTTATTAAGCCAGATCCGGGAATCAAGAAATGCCTCCCAACCGGTTCAGTTGATAATTTCACTGGATTTGGGACTTACTCATATAGATGGACTGTTTTTTCCCCCTGACTTGCTAAAATTTGAAAATATAGAAGTGAAGATCACCAACGAAATGTTTCAATCTCTAGACAGTCGAACCATTTATGTTTTCAGGGATCAAACCTGGCATAAATGGCAGTACTTTGATGATCGGAGCGGGCAGTACTACAAAATGGTCTTTGTTAAGCCAGAATGCCCTCCCACCATTGAAGTCAGCGGAATAAAAATGCATATCACTCAAAACAGTGATCCGCGACAGGACACGCAGAATAAACTCAAATCCCTGCAAAATATTCGAGGAAAGGTTTTGGATACCTGTATGGGACTAGGATACACTGCCATTGCCGCAGCCAATATTTCCAAAGTCAATTGTGTATTTTGCTGTGAGAAAGATCCCTCAATTGTGCGGTTTTGCCGGGAAAATCCCTGGTCACAATTTCTATTTTATCATCCCAAAATACATCCCCTGCTCTATCCGGTGCATGAATTTGTGGCCAGTCTCCCGGATCAATTTTTTCAGACAATTATTCATGATCCGTCCCGTTTTGCGTTAGCACCTGAGCTATATACAGAGAATTTCTACCGGGAATTATTCAGATTGATGTATGAGGGCGGCGAATTGTATCACTATACCGGAGATCCCAATAGGAAAATCCGAGGTGCTTCCCTGGCTCAAAAAACCAAGGGAATTCTGCTGAAAATTGGATTTCGGGAGGTAAAATATGCTTATGCAGGTGTGGTGGCAAGGAAGTAAAGAGGACATTTTTAATTGTATAAACTAAAAAATGTACCCTATCCCTTTCTCCCTTCCCCTGCCGGCAGGGGAAGGGCTGGGGTTAGGGTAAAAGAATAGCATCAAATTACACACTATTAATAATATCTATAAATCAGCAACAACTCACTAATTAAATCACTTCAAAAACTAATAATCTGTAATACTTTCATCAGAGGATGATTCATCCGTATTTTCATCCGGATCGTCATCTCTAATCAGTACCAGAATG
>CBDUVK010000392.1:0-2747 GCA_965370645.1 uncultured bacterium | reverse complement strand
GCCTGGACCGGTTTCTCTTCAGCGTTTATTAAGGCCGGATTCAGCGAAGTGGCCAGGCGTTCCGAGACCCGGCCTATCATGCGTTATTTCATAGAAAAGTGAAATAAGAACATCCACCGCAGGTTAAAACAGACAAGCTTAAAAATCAGCTATCTGGTATTCAGCCACCGTGCGCAGTTCGTCCATAAACTCAAGATAGACCGTGTTGCGATTCAACTGTTCCATCTTGGAACGCAATTGATCTTTTACTTCTTCGAAAGGTTTATCTTCTTTTTTACGGTTTTCGATCTTCAGAATATGATAACCATATTGGGTTTCCACTATATCGCTCACCTCGCCTACGGGGACTCCAAAAGCTGCTTCTTCAAACGGTTTAACCATCGACCCCCGGGCAAAATCTTTATACAGGCCCCCATTGGCCTTGGATGCGGAATCTTCGGAATATTCTTTGACCAGGGCAGTAAAATCTTCTCCATCCCGGGCCCTCTCCAAAAGACCTTCCATCTTTTGACGAATTTCTTCTTTCTCAGAATCACTTTTTCCCTGAGTATTGAGAAGAATGTGACGGACCGTGGCCGTTTTATCCGAGTTATAAGCTTCCATAAGTTGCTCATCGCTTAATTGTACTTTCTCCAGTAGCTTCTGATTCAGATAATTCTCTATAGTAACAGATTCTCTCATCTGCTGCTCTACGGTTTGTGAATCCACGTCCATTTGTTGAACCCTTTCCATCAACTTATCCCGGCCTCCATGGCGGCGATACTGTTGCTCCATCAGGCTATCCATTTTTGAAGCGGAAATATTAAAATCATCATTTTTTATAGCCTGCAATAAAAGCTGCTTTTCTGCATATTGCTTTGCATTATTACTTAAAATTTCTTTTAAGACCGTGGAGTCTAAATTATAAAACTGGGAGGTCCTTTTTCCGGCCGTTTCGTATATTGAACCCAGAAGCTCGCCGGTGGTTACCTTAAAATCACTAGTGGAAACTAAAACATTATTTTGATCCGGATCGAAGTAGGGAACTTTTTCAGATATCTTTTTTGCAAAATTGTAGGCAGGAGAGTCCTTTTCCAGGCGACCCTTATCCTGTCCACAGCTGAAAACAACAAAGATGATAACGAGTGATGCTAAAAACAATCTATACATCTTGTCTCCTTAACTGTTCTTTATTTCATAAAAACGGGTCAAAGGTACAAATAATTTTATTTCTTTCATATGACTAAAATTATTTTAGCTTTGATTCTGATGAATTCAAATTCTTGAAATATACTTCCCCATGGTAAGATCAGCTTGAGTCATGGTCTCGGCTGTCGGTAAAATGAGTCACAACAAACACTTGATTCGTCCTTAAAAATTATCGATCTTTTGCAATTATTTTTCAAAGGTTTAGCATGCGGTATCTCATTTTTTCTCTATCAATAATCATCCTTTTCTCCAGCTGTGATCCAACCAATCAAAAGCTATTAGATGAGATTCAACAGATGGAATATCGCCGGATTGTGGATGCAGAGAAGTTTATCACCTGGATAAACAGCCCGGATGCCGTGATTCGTCGACAAGCAGTGAAAAGCCTGGGACGAATACAGGATACAACCTCAATTTCCTGGGTGGCTAATCGTTTAATTGACCCGGATGATTCCGTGCGCTCTGAAGCCGCATTCGCGACAGGTCAATATTTTTCTCCCAGGGCCGAAGAAATTTTAAGGGCTTCCCTGATGCAGGAAAAAAATGAATTTATTAAAGGACGGATGCTCGAAGCAATTGGCAAGAGCGGCACAGATAAATCATTTATGTTGGTGCGAAACCTCATTGAAAGCAGTAACCGTTATATCCGAAAGAAAGCAGCGGTTTCCAGCGGGATTTTAGCCTACCGTGGTTATCCCGGTTACTCTATATCCCAAAGCCTGGGCATGCCACTGGAAAACCCTCAATATAGCAGGACAAGCTGGTATTATGCCTATGGATTATTCCGCATCGGCTCGCCTTCTGAGTTTAGTGCATTAATAAGCGGTACGAACCATGTTGATCCTCGTACCCGTTATTTTTCGCTTCGTGCCCAGGGAGTTATATTGCAACACCTCAAATCCCCCCGGGCAAAAACTTACCGGCACTCTCCTACCATGAAAAAACTCCAGGCTTCTATTCAATCACCTGATTACATTGATAAACTGGAAAGCTTGCTACAGGATTCAACCTGGTATGTTCGCCTGGCCACTCTGCAATTGTTGGAAAATTTGAGTCCAGCCTCTCTTTTCAATGCCGTCAAAAAGTGTTATTCGGATACGAATCCCCACATCCGGTCTATGACGATTCAGGTCATAGCAAATTATCAAAATCAAGCTGCTGCTCAATTTTTACAAGAAGTGCTCGAAAGCTCGTCTGATTGGAGGGAGCGTGGAATTGTATTAGAGAAAATGGCCCTTTTAAATCCACAACGGGCTTTGCGAGTAATGAAAAGCTCTCAGGATTCCCTGATCTGGCCGGAAAATTATTATCTGATCCAGGCCCTTGGCCTCATAAACAATTCTTCAACCACCGGCATGCTCACCGAGCTAGCAGAGACTGATAACCGGGCCCAATTAAGCCTGGTATTGGAGTTCCTGGTAGACCGGAAAGGAGTACCAACATCCCTGTTCCTGTCGAAAATTGCCCAACCTGATCCTGCTATTACAACCATTGTCGCCAGCAAGCTGGCGGCGCTGAAAGATCCTAAAACAGTTCCGGATCTACTGAAAGTCTATCCA
>CBDUVK010000391.1:0-2754 GCA_965370645.1 uncultured bacterium | reverse complement strand
TTATGTTCCTTGGCGCCTTCCCTGCATTCTATGCTTACCTCAACAAACAACCAGAGGGAGTAGCTGCTGAATAACTGAACGCCACACACCCTCTATAAAAAAAACCTGGCCGCAATTAGCGTCCAGGTTTTTTTTATTTAAATAAGCCAATTCATTCTTACCAAATTAGATTATTTCGACAGAATCAGGGGAATTACAATAGAAACAGTTAGTTTTTACAAATCTCCTATAGGGAATTTACCTCTCTTGTGGTATGCTTTTTGTGATATGCAAGTGTATTACTTTATGGTTATTACTGTCGGGCCGGCCATTCATGACAGGTCGTGGACTTACTCAGGATAGATTGTTGCTCCAGTCGAAAGAAGATGTCAGAAAATTTTGGTATATTGGGGGAGGTGATATTGAAATGAACGAAAAGATCAAAGAAAAAAGTCATATCCTTATCGTGGACGATGATGAAAATCTGAGGCTGTCTTTAAAGATGTTCTTGGCAAAGGACGGATACTGTAAGATCAGCGACGTCTCATCCTGTGAAGAGGCACTGGAAATTGTATCAACACAAAACATTAATCTCATTATCAGTGATATCATCCTGAAAGGAAATTCGGGCATGGATTTGCTACGTCAGGTGAAGAAAATGGGCCTCAAATTCCCTGTGATCATGATAACGGGATATCCTACTAATAAGACAACAGCAGAATCGAAAAGACTGGGGGCATTCAAATATATGCATAAGCCGGTGAAGAAGGACGAATTCCTTCATGTCACGCAGATGGCATTACAGCAGCATAACGACTTAAATGTAATAGAAAAAATCAAATAATAAAAGCTGCTGGAGTTATCTCATGCATTAGAATGTGATCATATTTCAAGCGGTATCAGAATTATTATCTGACTCCGGCAAAGGGAATCGGGTGGTAACCCTGGTATATTCACCTTCGACACTCTCAATAATAAGTCTTCCATCATGGTCCGTTACTATACCGTGGCTGATTGCTAGCCCCAGACCTGTCCCCTCACCAGCTGGCTTGGTGGTAAAGAAAGGGTTGATTACCTTATCAATAATCTGGGCAGGGATACCGGTACCGGTATCATAAAAACTGATGTCCATGACCAATTCATTCTCAATTTGTTTACATTCAGAGGAAATGATTAATTTCTTTTCAGGGTTACTACCTGAATATTTTTGATTCAATGCATAACGGGCATTGTTGGTAATATTGATAAAGACCTGCATAATTTGCTGGAAATTTCCATAAATACGCGGGAGTGTTTCGGAGACGTTCACTTCAATTATGATCCCGTCCTTAAAAATTTGTGCATCAGTCAGGGCAAAGGTCTCCCGAATCACCTCATCGATCTTGATCATGGCTTTACCCCGTCCACTTTCCCGGGCAAACGAAAGAAGGCTTCTCACGATATTACTCACCCGATCACCTTCATTTATTATTCTGAATAGAAGTTCCTCGGTTAATTGTCCATCACTCTGCAGTTCATCAATAAGGATCTGGGCAAAATTGATAATGCTGTTTAAGGGGTTATTTATCTCGTGTGCTACTCCTGCAGCGAGCTCACCAAGCGAGGACATGTGCCCGGCACGCACGGCTTCTGATTGCACGGTTATGTCTTGAGCCATAAAAACGACCCCTTGAAACTCATCTTGATCATTGCGGATACAGGAAACGGAAAAAAGGACACGTATCTTCTTTCCAGCTTTTGATTGATATATGGTTTCCCCGGTGCCACCAAAATCACGAGAGGATGAATCGTTAAGGCCCAGTTCATCAAAATATCCTTTGGCGAAAATAAATGACACCGGTTTGTTTATGAGCTCTTCTTCAGAATATCCCAGAAGATCACATGTGGCTTTATTGACATTTTTTATGTAAGCATCCCGATCCACTACAATAAGGGAGTTAAGCATGGAATGAATAATGTTATCCGTATAGGCCTTTGCCGAGAGAAGGTCGTTCCTGAACTTTTTGAGATCAATGGTCATATGATTAAACGACTCTGCTAATCTGCCTATTTCGTCTTTAGAATTAACATCGATCATGAAACTTAACTTGCCTTCGGCAACCTTATTTGTCCCCTCTACAATCTTATGAACAGGCCGGTGAACCATAAAGAAAACAAACAACATTGAGGTGGTACAGACGACAAATATAGTCAGCAATACATACCAGCGGGAATATTTTTCGTATTCATTCTGACTGGCATCTACTTTGTCAAGCTGCATGATAACGTCGATAACACCCAATATTTTCTGATCGGCACTATGGGCATGGCAATCAGCAGTCACACATGACGACTCGGTCTTGATAGGACTGATTAAGCCAAGTACATGATTACCTTCCTGGTTATAATAATCACGTGTGCGTTTTAAAATAGAGATATCACCGGTTGGTGGTTTTGCGCCACCACTGTGGCATGCATTGCAGGCATCTGCACGCATGTCGACCATTGTATTGACCTCTTTCTCATCCGTTGAAAAAGTAATTTGCCCTTCTTTATTGTAAATTCTGATTTTCTGGATACCAGGTTCCCTGGCAATGCAATTAATTATTCTATAAATGCTGTCTCTTTCGTTGGTCATCATTGAATAATTGGTGCTGTACTTTATAATATCACTGACTTGGGCAGCGTTCTGGTATACCCCCATCATCATATGACGTTTATGCATATTCAGGTTGACTACCCCGATTAAACTGAAAATAGCAATCATGGACAGGCAAAGATAGACAACCAGCTTCG
>CBDUVK010000390.1:0-2759 GCA_965370645.1 uncultured bacterium | reverse complement strand
ATGACGTGGGGTGGGTCAAGGTACATGATAAACAATAAAATTATGTAACAAAATATCCTGAAAATTTTGTAAAATATATCATCTTACAATAGCCGAAATCAGCGATCACTTCAATGACAGGTTTTAGAATGTACATATAGCAGACTTCTTCATACTTAACAATGATAATAGAATTTTTCTGGAAATATTTATAACTATATTCTTCTATATCTGCATAAATAGTACTTGCATTCCTCTTAGTATTAGGATAATTTACTTTAATAATTATTGAGACGTATTTTCAATAACAAACCAGACGATATCAATTCCAAATTTGTAATCTTGATTAAGATGGAGTCTTTCAGAATCTCCAACAAAATAGGACTAGGTGATTAAATGAATGTAATAAAAATAACGGTTTTAGCTGTTTTGATTACGGTGACACACGTATTTTCTCAACCCCAAATAGTGGCTATGTTCACTCCCCATAGTCATACCTATAACGGAACCACACTTCCCTATAGATTGTTTGTACCGCAAAATTATGATACAACTCAGGTATATCCTTTGGTTCTGGCGTTGCACGGTGCTGGAGAAAGGGGCAATGATAATCTGATACATATTTCAAGTTCACGTTTGGCAACCTCTTGGGCGGATCCTCTTAACCAGGTGAATTATCCCTGTTTTGTGGTGGCACCTCAATGTCCGGTAGAAAAATCGTGGAATTATTGGACAGTTCCTATAGGACCAGAATTAGCAACTGCTGTTAATATCATAGATTCTCTATTTACGGTATTTCCTATCGATACCAACCGTTTTTATGTTACCGGATTATCAATGGGTGGATTTGGCACCTGGGATTTTATTCAGCGATTTCCTGATAAAGTTGCTGCTGCTATTCCAATATGTGCAGGAGGAGATCCTTTGCAAATTGCAAATATAGTCGATGTTCCTATCTGGAATTTTCATGGAAAACTTGATGATGTTGTTCCGGTATCTTTTTCCCGTAATATGATCAGCGCCCTGGAGAATAACGACAGACCGGTGGTATATACACACTGTAAATATGAAAACTGTGCAGGTTTGTCAGATAGTACCATATCTATGTTTGTCGAAAGCCATGCTCCACATTTTTATACCGAATATGCGAATGGTGGACATGACATCTGGGATCAGTCATATGATTATCCACATCTGTTTCCCTGGGTGTTTTCAAAATACCGAATGGTTAAAAATTCGATAAACCTAACCAACTTGAATAATTACCGCGTTTTGTCCCTTATTGAAGATATTTCCTGGAATGCCATCAATCAGGACGGATCTGTTGAAATTTGGTTTAGTCCGGACGCCGGTCAAACATGGCAGATCGTAACAGATTCCAGCGCCAATAGCGGAACTTATTCCTGGAATACCGGACTGATCGATGATTGCGCTTTTGGTTCAATAAAAATCCTTCTGAAAAATGAAGAGGGTTTTATCTACGGAAATTCTGTTTCCTCGTATTTCGCTATTGATAATGCCATGAATGGCCTGCCGTTTGTGAAAATTTTAAATGATGAGTTTGATAAAGGATTGGTTCTGCTTGAGGATACTTTACAATTAGAAGCCCTGATGGCAGATCCTGAACAAAGTTCTCTGTTAACCACAATATATTATAGTGCCAATGGTGGTAACGATTTTGAAATTGTCAATTCCTTTACCAGTAATTCTGACTCGGTCAGCCAATTTATTACTTTTAATGTTAATGCTTTGCCAAACTCAAACAATACGGTCATCAAACTGCAGGTAGATGATGGACAGAATGTTTCTGCAGACGAAACTTTTCATTTTGTAAAACAAAGCTCTCGCCACTCCTCCTTCCAGGCCACCCATGTCTCAGGAATTGGAGACGCTTCTGTAAATATTCAAATTATCGATCCGGCTCAGTTAACGGGAGATCTTTATCGCATATCATTTGACGATTCCAGTTATAGTCAAAAAGCATATAATGTATTCAATGTCAGTAGCGGTCAGTATGTCGTACAAAATGTAACCCAAATGAATGGAATTTATGAGGGGCCGTATTTTGACGGCATTCGGCTGTTAATTAAGGATTTTGATCCACCCGAAGTAAATTTCCAGCAAACGGGATGGCTGAATAGCGCAACAACCCTGGAACTGTCCGTCTATTTGCCGGTGATAAACATGGGCACTTTTACTTTATATGGTGTTCCTTATCCCGTTGATTATCAAATTACGATCACCGATGTTATCTCCGATACCTCCAGCACAGCCTTCGGGTCCCCAGCGATATTTATGAAATTTATGGTGGAAAACCTGACCGAAAATAGACCAGCAGAGGTAATTTTTGTAGATAACGACAATAACAATGAGCTATCCCTTTTAGATGATCTATACTTTATTGAGCGCGATTCGATTGGTGATCCTGTGTTAAGTTGGGCGATACATGTAGGAGGGAATCCAAGTCCGGTAATGCCGTTTGCTGGAGATCAGTTTTTGCTTGAGACCTATAAACCGGTCTCTGCGGATGATATTTATGAGTTTACAGGGGAGGTGAGTGGTATAAAGGTAAATTTGTATCAACCTGATCATATTAATCTGTCAAATAACTATCCTAATCCCTTTAATCCCACAACGACCATTGAAATTGAGCTCACACAAAAAGTTCATGTAACGCTCAAAATTTTCAATATCTTAGGCGAGGAAGTAGCTACTCTAGTTTCAGGTTCTCTGCCTTCCGGTCACCATGCTGTTAAATGGAATGCCTCGAATCTTGCCAG
>CBDUVK010000389.1:0-2767 GCA_965370645.1 uncultured bacterium | reverse complement strand
AATATTCAATTTGTTCATTTTGGGTAATTTTCGTATCAGGATTATATATTGCATGTCGGAGTGCAATTTCCAGCGGTTTGGGGAGCCAGTTCCAGCAGTAATGGAAAAAGTATCCGAACTGCAGGTAATTACCAATTAGAGTAGTAATGGATCTGTTTGTTTTGTCATCGATCTTTTTCCAGTGAAACTCCTGTTGCCAGGAAAATCCCTTAAACATGAGAGCACTCTCTACCATCCATTGATTCACCCGGTACTGGCCCGCTTTTCCGGGATCAAATCCCTCCAGCTGGCCACCCCCGGCTTGTGAGAAACGGGTATATGGACTGCGGTTGGTTGTAGCCGCCAGGGCAATGAGTCCCGCCATTTGCTTAAGATATCTGGTATCAGATCCTGTAAATCCCAACGGACGTCCTAAAAAATTCCACTGAGCGCGAAGGACATACATCAGGTGGAGATCATCATTTGTGCCGGCACCACGACCGTTACCGGTAAGAATTTCTAACCAGTAATTGAAATCAGTTATGCCCTTACCCTTGAGATGTCCATAGAAGGAGATTCCCTGCTGCCGGTCCAGGGTAAAGGCCCGGTTAATTAAGGAGCGGTCAACCATTTGCTGTTTTCCGGATGAGATAACACGTTCCCGGTTATAACGGGCTTTCCATTGACCCACCCGGAGACTGAACCAGGAATATTTCTTAACCATCATCTGGAAATCCAGCAGATTCCCAGCTGCTAATTCATATTCCCAGTAATACTTCAACCAGGGTTGAAAAGCATTACCACCGATTTTTAACCGGGCCCGGTTGACTTTAAAAACATTTTGCTCTTCTTTCAGAAAATCATCATAGGTAACAGGATCAGTATCGACCGGGTGGGCAAAGCGGAATTGCAGGCGGGACTGGAATTGCAGTTTATATTTTTCATCTTCAGTGGCGAATTCCCAACCCTTATTGCCATATTTAACCTGAATTTTATTGGAAGAGTTATTATCATTTTGGACAGTATCTGCAGGTTGAGATTCACCATCCGGCAGTATAAGACTGTAACCCTGGAATGTCCACACGAAAAAGACAATAAAACATGTCAAAAATTTCATGGATTTAATTTGGTTTCATTGACTATCAATGAGATAGAGAATAGCAATCTTTTACAGTGACAGACTTATCCGTGAAAATCCGCATTATCCGTGTCATCCGCGTACCATTTTATTTAAAATCCGTATCCAAAATTTACTCCCCACACCACCGCCGTGGTACTGCGCCCAAAATCTATATCAAAACTGGGGGCGATAATATATTTTCCAAACTCAATATCATAGCCGGTACCCAGCCGCCACAAGAATTCAGTTCTTGTTTCAGTTTTGGATTCGCCATGATGGTGTTCTCCTTCCTGCAGGAATTCAATTGCCGGACCTGTTCTGATCCATAAATTTTGGGTGACTTTATAAAATACCGGAATTCCGAATAACCACTCAGTATGCTCTTCAAAAATTGCTTCAGCAAAAATGCTTATTGACCAGCGGCCAGAGGGCGGAAATTTTCGCAGATAATCCACTCCCAGTGTGAAATGGGTTCCCTCCTGTTCAAATTTGGAAGTGGCCCCGGCAAATAATGCGATATGGTTCCAGTGAGTGTGGCTGGCAAGTATTTTATCATGTGGTTCAGCCGACTGGGGATTCCTATGTTGAGCGAAAATAACTTCACTTATTAGAAGTTGAATCGCCACAAGTGAAAGTATCAGATATTTCAATATCTACCTTTTGATTTATACTCACCTATCTCCGATCTCATCAATTGAGACCTTATTTATGGGACATCATCAATCTACAATCCTAAACACATATTGATCATTGTCACTGGCATCACAGGAATTAGTGATTCGACTTTAAAATCCTACCCCAACGCCTATACTAATAAACGGATCCCAGTTTCCATAAGGTGAGTTGGAATCCTGCAGCACATCAAACAGAACTTCCAAAATAAATGAAGCCTTGGGTGAAATTGGTTGAACGAAACCGCCCCCTAAAAGAAAAAAGGGAACCCAGGTTCGGTCCGACTCAAGATCCGAAATCTTATATTTATAGCTCATATAGGCAAATTCGGCATGTCCATAAACTTTGGGATGAATCCTGTAGCGTGCAAAAACACTGCCCCCATAATTATTTGCCGTCAGAGCCGGATCATATCTTTTATCCTTGATATATTCATAGGCGACTTTAAATCCTACCGAGGCTTTAGGACTATACCTGAAGCCAACCATCGGAGCAATATTGATTCGGAAATAATCACCAAAACTGAGTCCAACTGTCCCTCCATAGTAAACATTATTGGCCCTGGCCTTTTTCTGTGGGGGCGGGGGCTGTTTCTGAATAGCCTGGGTGGTATCCTGCTGCTGGGCGAGGAGTGGAAAAGCAATAGCAACAGTGAGAATTATAGTGATAATAACATTTTTCATATTTATCTCCTGGTTTAGATATTAATTGATTGTTAATTTTGGAACTCACCCTCTGCCCCCTCTCTTGTAAAGATAATCTTTACCCAAAAGTATGTCACTAGACACGGGGGTAACTCCCCTTCCCTCTTGAATGAGGGAAGGGGAGGGGGGATGGGTAAAGCAAACTAATCATATTAATTCAATTATCCCTTTTTCCTTTATTTCTGCCTATTAAGTTTTTTTTGTTGTTGTAATTTATCAGTATGGTTTATTAGAATCTAGACGATTTCATCTTTTATTCATTAATTCGTTCTTCCGTAGTTATTCATATATA
>CBDUVK010000388.1:0-2772 GCA_965370645.1 uncultured bacterium | reverse complement strand
AGGGACAGGGGAACTCGAATATTCTACACGAGTATAGTTATGAAGATTCGGAAGTTCAAACTGAGGTGGATTACTACTATAAGCTCTATTCAGTTGACTTTAACGGTACGGTCCAGGTTTATGGATCGATAGCCAGCGCCTCGGCAAATGTATTGCCAACGGAATTCGCGCTGTCTCAGAATTATCCGAATCCATTTAATCCGACAACTAAGATAAGTTTTGATGTCGCTAAAGAATCTACTGTCTCACTTGAGATTTATAATATGTTAGGCCAGAAAATACGGACTTTGATTGACAACCAGAGATATCAGCCCGGAGTATACAGCGATGTAATCTGGGATGCCAAAGATGATCAGGGTAACAGCATTTCCAACGGAATTTACTATCTGGTTTATTCGGCAAAGGATTATGGACATAGACAGGTTCGTAAAATGGTGTTTATGAAGTAATATTGTATCGGAAACACAGACTTTTATACAAAGGGGATATAAATTATCCCCTTTGTTTTAATAATGAATGATGATGTTTTTCTATGACACAGCATTAGATTTGGTAGTTGGTTTATATGAAATTTAGTTCTTTCATATTCGGGTTTATTCTTCCATTATCTTTCCTTTGGGCTTCTACAGATCAGTTTTATCGTATTGAGAAACAGGATCCCCAGGGTCTGGTTCTGCAATTCAATTTTCCGGACCTGGTGATTGAAGGCAACCCGGATAAAGGGGAGAAAGTCCTGCTAAGTTTGCCTGGTCTGCTTCACAATTATCAGGTGAATCATCCCCTGTTGCCGGTGTATTCCACCGTATTGGTGGTTCCCCCTGGAAAAGTTTCCTGGACAATGCTTTCAAGCAAAACCCATAATTATCAAAATTACTACCCCATTATCTATGAATCACCCCGGGAATCTGCTCTACTCAATATTGATGATTATGGAGGAAGGGTATTCCCGGAGCAGATTGTGGTATTGAAGGACCTGGGAATTTTTCGGGATTACAGGTTGATGGGATTAACGGTCTACCCGGTACAGGCCACTGCTGCTGGTCTTAATTTTTTTCAGGATTTGAGGATAAAAATTGATTTTCATCAGGCTGGCCAACCACTATCTAACTCCATGTCGGGTAAAGAGAGCCGAATATTTGAAAGTTTTGTCTTAAACTCGCATGCTGCCAGGCAGATTCAACCTGTCATAACAGCTCCTCCTGTTCCGGCTATGCCAGTTCAGCAATCGTTTAGTTCAGACCAGCGGGTAAAAATTGTTGTAGACCGCAAAGGCATTTATCAGATTACCGGTCAGGACCTGATTAACGCCGCAATTCCCATTCAGGATATCAATCCCCAGACTTTTCGCCTTACCAATAAAGGAAATGATATTGCGCTGTTCATCTCCGGCGATGCAGATCTCAGTTTCGAACCATCCGATTTTTTTGAATTTTTAGGCGAGAGGAATGAAAAAACTTTTTATAGTGTCTATCCTGATATGTACAGTGATCCCTTTTCAGATGACAATGTATATTGGCTCAGCTGGGGAGGTTCACCCGGAGTTCGCATGGTGGAAGAAAGTGGTGCTATTGTTACCACGAATCCCTCTCAATATAATTTCGCACAATTTTACCCTTATACTCTGCATCATGAGAAGGACGCCCATTTTGAGCGCTTTGGTGAAGGTAATACCGGCCGCTTAACCCACACGCGGGATGCCTGGTTTTTTGATTCCGGAATCCAGTCTATCAGCAAGCGGACCTATCCCCTCAATTTAGTTTATCCGGACTCTGCTTCATTTACACCAGTTCAGGTAAAGGCTGCCTTTGCCGGTAAATCTCCCACGCCACATCAGGTCATGGTCTGGTTAAATCAGCGTCTGGTAGGTCAGGTGACAAATGACTGGTACGGACAGAGAATCCTTATGCTCGATAATTTTTCTAATTCCAGTATCAGGACCCTGGATCTGAAGCACGGAACGAATACTCTGGAAATTCAATTGCCATCCCAGGCACCCAACGGGAACAGTGACTGGATAATGTTCAACTGGATTGATATTGCCTATGACCGCCAGTATAAAGCAACCAATAATTACCTTGAATTTTCTAAACCATCTCCTTCGGTTATTTACTATCCTAATATAAATTTATTCCAGTTTGAACTCCGCAATTTCACACGTCCCGATATTGAGATTTATAAAAAAGGGATCAGTAAAATTGTAAATTATGGTCTTGAAGTTGAGGGAACGGGTAGTAAAACACGTTACAAACTATCGTTTCAAAATAGTATCTACTCTGATGATGTGGAATATATTGCGCTGGCCAGTGACGCTAAACTTAAACCGAAGCAGATTTTAGCGGATACGCCTTTCGATCCTTTGAATCCTGCATTATCGTTGAGAGATCCGTCTAACTCTGCAGAATACCTGATTATTACCCATGGCAAGTTTTATGAGCGGGCAAAAGAGTTACGTGAATTCCGCCAAAATAAAGGCATCCAGTCAGCGTTAATAAAAGTTGAAGATATTTATGACGAATTTAATTTTGGCATAAAATCACCCCTGGCCATAAAGACATTTCTGAAATATGTATTTTACAACTGGGATCGTAACCATCGTTTAAAGTATGTGGTTTTATTGGGGGACGCCAATTACAACTACAAGTTGACAGGGACGCTTAAAGAAGATTATGTACCTACATTTTTCTATCAATCGATTGATTTTGGTGCTGTGGCCACAGATCTGCCCTATGCCCAGGTTGCCGGTCAGGATATAATGCCGGATCTGTTCGTAGG
>CBDUVK010000387.1:0-2792 GCA_965370645.1 uncultured bacterium | reverse complement strand
CCGTCGTCTACCTAAATCAAACTAAACATGTAGAGTGAGATACCTCATAGAATTAAACATTTAAAACTGATACAAAAAACTGGCATTGAAAAGTGTATTCAGATTATCGTTGTTTTCATGGTCGCGGTCCTTATCATTATCATAATTTGTAAAAAACTGAAATTGCCATCGGCTGCTAAGTGGAATAAAACCAAAAAGTTGAAGGGAGTGGATTCTGCGGTTACTGTAAATTCCCAGAATATCGTCAATACCGGCATTGGGAAAAGTCCTTAACAGATAACCGTAATTCAGGGAAATCATGAGTCCCTTAATATGCAGTATTTCAAATGACAGTGAGATGCCCTGGGCATGGAAATCTTCTAATTCAACAGCCGCTGATTCCGACGGATTATCAGAGGAATGAGTTTCAACTTCATAAAGATAACCCACACCCACCGCATTATAAACGTTAAAGTAGTATTTTAGCTGGACGTTCAGGATTTTATAAGTATAATTTGAATAGGTCAGATCGGGATTTTGATATGATCGCAGATCACCCTCTATACGAGCCTCAACTCCGAAAGGAAATAATACCGGGTATTCTGCTTCCAGAGAGGGGCGAATGGATTGATATTGATTTGAATACTCATCATCCAATATTGAATTTCTGAAATCACGATAATAATGATTGATACGTCCGATTAAATATTTGTTAAAATCCAGGCGATTATTATACTCAAGCTGGGTGTTAATCTGGGAATAATGGGTGCCATCAGTCTGACTTTCGGTATATCTGCGGGGACGTACGGACAGTTCCAGCCAGTGCAGGATTTGAAAACTATGACGGAATGCGAAATACAGATCACTATCGAATATGTTTCGATATGTCTCACTGCTGGGAAGATAAAGTTTTGAACGCAGATTTGCCTGAAAGTAAAAGCGATTTCGTGATGTCAGTAAATAATTCCAGAACAGACGGATGCCATTCTCCCAAAAGGTACCGCTGTTTTCCTCTAATAGCCAAAACCAATTTGTGTGACCCTCAATTCGCCAGTTTTTTTTGTATCCCATAGATTCCATGGCCATATAAAAACTGGTCTGGAAGATTTCCCGGTCCACCCGCGTATAGTTGTAAAAATTAAGCCACTTTTGTCCGCTTGAATGATTTCTGGAAATCCTGAGTGCCAGAAAAGGATTATTTATCTGTTCAAGAATGAGACTGTCCGATTCCAGAAAGCTTAACTCATATTCATTTCGGGAGTAGTCTGTGCCCACTTCAGTGGTGATTTGCCAGTAACCTGGTGATTGATTCTTAACAGCAGGCCCTGCTGTCAGCGGTTTTATCAAATCACTGAAATTTAAATCATCGGAGGATAAGGTATCTGGTGTAGAAGAGAGGTAATTGATAGCTTGATCCAGCAGGTCTGTTGCAATTTGATATTCATCCTGTTGAGCAAAATATTCCGCTTCTCTCACATAATAATAAAGCAGGGAGTCCGCTTCCTCCGACTTTTGCACAAGAAACTCGGCCTGGATTTTGCGTGATTCATAAATGGATTTTAAATCATTGTCCTGTGCGAGTGCAGGAGAAATTAGAAAATAAAGTAAAATCATGAATGCAAAATGGGAAAGATAAAAGGCAAAATATTTTAATGTTTGCTGAGGATCTATGATAAATTCGATAGACATGAAATAAATATCTGCCTTCCGGATTTGTTTCATAATATAATGCCCGGATTAATCATAACCCGGGCATCATGGAGGGTCTAATGGATCGCTTTATTTATCAATAACGACCCGGTATGGAAATCCCCAGGTCATGGAGTTATAGGGATAGGTTTGTTCATCATCGTCATAGATGGTGCCGTTATCGATGGCATCAACTACTGCATGGAAGGGACGAAATGCCGGTTCATGAACTGTCCAGTTTCCTTCAAACAGATTATATCCGGTATTCGGATCGACTCCCTTATATTCAAATTGTTTGCGTGCCCTGTGGAAACGATTGAGACCAAAATGAAGTAACAGGGTTTCCGTTGCCCCTGTCTCGGGATTGACGACCGGATTGCTGGTATTGTTGCTCACCAGTACTTGGACAGTCACAACTTCACCCCGCGCTATGACAGGGAGATCCTCCGGTAAACTAAAGAGGGTGCGGAGTGGGTTGGTAAATGTATATTGCTCTCCGCCACTGGTTGTGATGTCAATTTGGTGAATTGCTACTGTGGGAACCGGACGACTGGTTCCAAATCCCATAGAGATTGCAGAGAGTTTCCAGCGTCTGCGGGGATCTTTTAAGGCACTTTGATCTCCTATCCTTTTGGTAAATATCGCGGTCCGCTTGACATTGTGACGCAGAGGTTTGCGGTGCACAACAAATGTGTCATTGTTTAGTTTTTCCAGACTAATGAATTGACCGCCCCATACGCGTTCCATATGTACGATGATTGTATCAGGTGAAACTCTGCGGATAACCAACGTGCGGGGAATCCGGCGATTCAGGATCCTGCCAAAGCGTACCACGCTGTCAATGGGGGTTAAAATCTTTGGGAAATAGCTGCCCGGAGAAAAGGTTGAAAATCCATTAAACATATTATTTTCATTTCCGTCATCAATTCCCCAATCCATGACATAATCGCTTTCATCAATATCTTCGTTTGTCAAAATATCGATTATGGCATTATCTTCCAGCTGCTGATCGGATATAGCTGAACTGGTGTCCCTCTCGCATCCGGTGAGAAAAATTAATCCCAAGAGTCCTGTCAAGAGTGTGATGATGATTCGTTGCATTTTAAATACCTCCTTATTGGTGT
>CBDUVK010000386.1:0-2792 GCA_965370645.1 uncultured bacterium | reverse complement strand
TACGGCCACTGACGTATTCTTTTCTATCAAGAGAAAAGAACAAAAGAAAGATATATTCTGCCAGGTATCATTTTGTAACTTGAGCAGTGAAGATATAATGTAAATTCAGATATCATGTCAAAAATCCTTCTCAGCCAAATATATATCTATCCCGTAAAATCAACCCGTGGAGTTCCCCTGAACAGAGCTGTGGTCAGCGACCGCGGATTACAATATGACCGGCGCTGGATGCTGATTGATGAAGATAACAACTTTATTACGGCCAGAAAATTTCCCCGGATGGTCTTAATAGAAAGCCATATTAATCAGGATACCATGGTGCTGTCGGCGCCTGGTATGCCGGATTTAAAAGTATCACTTTCAGGATACGATACCCGCTCTCTTGGTGTTCGCATCTGGAAAGATGTCTGTCAAGCGTATTATTGTGGAGAAGAGGCGGAAAAGTGGTTCAGCCGGTATCTGAATATTTCCGCTCGTCTGGTCAATATGCCACCGGAATCGCGCCGACTGATTGATCCGAACTATTCTGAGGGGAAACATGTGGTCAGTTTTGCCGACGGATATCCCTTTTTACTTATTTCTGAAGCCTCCCTTGCGGATTTAAACCGGCGATCGAAGACTCCCCTGGAAATGGAGCGTTTTCGTCCCAACCTGGTCGTAAAAGGATGCACGGCGTATGAGGAGGATAGCTGGAAAGCAATTCGTATTGGCGACATCACATTTCGATTTGCAAAGCCGTGTTCCCGTTGTGTCATTACCACTATTGATCCCTCAGAGGGAACACCTGCCAAGGAACCGCTCCGAACGCTGGCAACTTATAGAGCTTCACAAAGTAAAGTATTTTTTGGGCAGAATTTAATTCATGAGGCGGAAGGGACAGTTGAGGTAGGTATGCCGGTGGAGGTTATAGAGGAGTAGATTTGCGCTCGTGGATTTTTTAGAAAATTCCATAAGTTACTTTGACCCTTCCCAGAAACATGCTAAAGTCCCAATAGTTTATAAGCCCCTCCCTTATGCATACCTGTCCGGCGGTGCCAGCCAGACGGGAGGGAGGGGATCTAGGGGTGGGTCAAGTATATGCCTCAAACCTATACCTGTGTTTCCTAAGGCATGTTACCCATGTCCCAAGTCTGTGAGTGTGTGATTTAGGGGACGGTCAATTCCATAAGTTGCAGATGAGGTTCATTCATTCAAACAGATCTGAAATCGCAATTTTGCTTAACCATGAATAAGTATCACATTTTATAAACCAAGCGGTATAGATTTTAAGGAAGGCGCCTTTTTGTTATCGATGTTGCATTGTCTCCTATTTTTTTGTAACATTCCAAACTTTTTCGGAGGATGAAATGACTGTAACAAAAAGTGATCTCGTAAATCGCATGGCGGAAGCCACCGGCTGGACCAAGGTGGATTGCGAAGTACTTTTTGCTGGTTACTTAGCGCATATCATCGAATCTCTCCAGGAAGGAGATCGTGTTGAAGTAAGGGGATTTGGCAGTTTTTATGTAAAGGAACGCCAACCACGGTTGGTCAAAAATCCCAAGACCGGTAGGATTGTCTCGGTTGACCACCGCTTTGTCCCTGTTTTTAAGCCTGCCAGAAACTTCAAACAGTCAGTGAATAAGAAACTTTTAAACAAAACCGGATTATCAGGTAATGAATCATAAATGTCCCAAATGCGGCACCGAGGTTGCGAATACAGTTAAGTTCTGTCCGGAATGCGGAACTATGCAAAAAACCGGGAAGCAAAGCAAGAAAAAAACCGCCACCTCCAAAAGTAAAGTGGATGAAAACCTGGCCAGATCCGGAATGCGAATCTTATACCTGGTGGCATTGCTGTCAATGATTGTGGTCGGAATTTATGGTTATCGTTATGTCGTCCCTGAAAACCCGCCGGATCCTCATGCGAATGTGCCCGCTACTCCAGCACCGGTACAGACTCCGGCATTTGACCAGGAACATTATGGGCATCTGCTGGAGAGAGTTCAGGCTAATCCCGGGGGATTTGAGGAAAATTTGGATCTGGCTAATTTTCTTTTTGATAATCAGAAATTTGATGAAGCGATACAATACTATGATAAAGCCCTACGGGCCAATCCAAAGGCTACGGATGTCATCGTGGATGCAGGTGTGAGTTGCTTTAACTTAAACCAGATTGACAAGGCTAAAACATATTTTGAAAATGCTCTAGAAATTGATGGACAACATGTTAATGCCCTATATAATATGGGGATTGTTTCAGCCCGCCTGGGGGATATGCCGGGAATGCAAAAATTCTGGATGAAGCTGGTTGAAGTGGCACCTCGTTCAGAACAGGCTGAGAATGCGCAGCAGATGTTAGATCAAATGCGAAATAGTAACTAGAAAAATCCTTAATTTACTGGAATAGGAGGTAATGAAATGCCATGTGGTCGTAAGCGAAAACGCCATAAAATGTCAACACACAAGCGTAAAAAACGTTTGCGTAAGAATCGTCATAAAAAGAAAATCCGGTAATTTTAACCCTCTACTTATCCCTTTGAGGGTTATGCACCTCTATTATATTAGAACCGAATATTGATTCCCAGTGGAGTGCAATATTCGGTTCACATATTACCCTGATAAATATTTTATATGGAAAAAAGAATCTACACAGTTTCCACTCTGACCAGCGAAATTAAGGAAGTGCTGGAAACCAGCTTTCCGCGGTTATGGGTGGAAGGCGAAGTTTCAAATTACAAACGTCACTCCTCAGGTCACCTTTATTTTACCTTAAAAGACGAGAATACCCAGATCCGCTGTGCTATGTGGCG
>CBDUVK010000385.1:0-2799 GCA_965370645.1 uncultured bacterium | reverse complement strand
GTTAAAGAGGCGTCAACTATTTACTGTTGCACCATCACTTATTCTTATGCCGATCCGTAATGTTGCACTGGAATTTTCGGTTAGATATGCGCTTGCAGGGCAGGATTATCCGGCTGCTGCGCAGTATATGACTGCCATTACTTACGAATTTGGGTGGTGATCAATATATGAAAATAAGAGACTTCTGAAAAAATCACATATCTTCGTTCAAGCATTGATCCATTTTTCAGGACGATTTTCCCAATCCCGGCGATCGCTGGCAATTATCCGGGAATACTTAGTATCTAGCCTGCGAATGCGGGAAGACATCTTTTCTAACAGCCGGAATGCCAGTGAAGGATCTTGCTGGATTCTCCTGAGCAAGGTCTTTTTATCTACTGTGATAACGGTGACTTCACCTTTGGCTTTCACAGTAGCTGACCGGACTTCCTTTTCAAATACGGCCATTTCACCAAAAAAATCTCCTTCACCTAGTTCCGCGATTCGCACTTCCTTTCCCTCTAAACGATGCATAATCACTTCAACTTTACCAGACTGAATTACATACATACAGTCTCCGTATTCACTCTCTCTGATGATAAGTTCACCATCATTAAATGTTCTTCCCAATCCGGTATTATCCATGGATCATCCTCCATAATTACCATTTTTTGAAAAAGGCATCATTGATACCATTGTATTCCATGAGAAACGCCCGATAAAAGCGGGGTGTAAGGTATTTATAAAAATATCCCGGTAGGATGAACTACCGGTAAACATATCCCACAAAACATTGCTCATAATTTTTCGACCGGAGTTTTTTTTCTGTTCGGCAGCAATAGTGCGCAGTATGGCTTTCCGGGTAAGGCGTACATATTGAAAAATTTTAGTAATCAGGAAAATCAGCCTTCCGAAACGATTATCAGTATCAATTCTTTTACATACCGGCCAGTAATGTTTCTCAAAATCCTCTGCTGAAATACCCTGAAGAATGGCGGTATTTGCTGCTGCTTTAGCAGTGATATAGGCAGCACCGATCCCGTCTTTGTATAAACGGGTGTAGCCGGAATCTCCAATGAAGACCACCCGATTGTTGAACGGTTGATTTTTACCTTGAGTGTTTATACTGGGCCAGCACTGACAGGAGGTCCCATCCAGCTGAAAATTTGGGGGAAAACAGTTTTTTACCTCCGGGGAATTTACAAAACTGGAAACCAGTTCTTTGTCAATATCTTTTCCCAGCATACACAGGGTAACGAAATCTCCCTTAGGAATAATTGCCGCGAATTCCAATCTTGGGATATTTAACAGAAAGACATGCATGGAGCTGCCTAAATACTGTTCAACCACATCATATCCTAATTGAAATTCCTTTATAAAAGTTTTGGCACTTACAGGTGACTGAAATTGTTGAGTGAGCGAATTGATATTATTTATCGGTAAAGTATTAATCCCGGTTGCAATGGCAATAAGATCGAACCGCTGTGTCACCGGTTGACTGCCATCATTAAATTCTACATTAGGATAACCATTCTGGACTTGTATGGAGTTCACTTTTGCCTGGAGGACTTTCGCACTTTTTTCTACTGCTTTCTCTAATAGAAATCCATCGAAACTATCCCATCTTCCATTCTGACCACCGTGGGGTCCGCAACCCCGGTGTACAGCACCAATTCGTTTTTCATGGAGCGGTGTTTCAATTCGAACGCTACCTACGTCGGTATGCATAACATAGGAGTCAATCGCCCGCTGGACAATATTTGTGGGCAGGTTTATACCCTCGGCTGCCAGGTGTTGGACTAATGTTTCGGAGATGATTCCACCGCATTTATTACATCCTTGGGGCCCGGATTTGCTGAAATCTTTCGGTTCAAAAATATAAACTTCTATGTTCAGATCAAGCCGGTCAGCCATCTCAAGGAGGAAATAGCTGAAGAATGAACCGGCGGGTCCACCGCCAATCACGCCGACTCTGGATCCATCTTTCAATTGAAGATCGGAAGAGGAAGTTCTAACTTCGTCTGGAAAATCTTGTAGTGTTACTTTATTTTGTTTCAGCCAGTTCATATTGGTTGAAGTGTTAAAAAAACAGGGAAGTCCGGTTTGAATTTATAAAAAATTATAGAAAAATCAAGAGTAAATTGTTGAATAATGAGAAAAATTAAAATAATGTTCAAAAATGTAGAAGTGAAATGAAACACTTCTCTGTGTTACCATCCAAATTTTTAACGGTATTAAATTTAGATATTATTGCTATTGGTCCGAAAAAATGCGTGTTACTCATTGAATTTTAAAAAATATGGCATGATAATAAAATGAGTGTCATTGCGAGGATCCCGCACTTAATCGTTTAAGTGCGGGAGGCGAAGCAATCCCCTTAAGATTTTTGAAATACTATCCTTCCCTGGAATCAATCAGGAATACGGAGATTGCCGCGACATCTGTGTCTCGCAATGGCAGCGAGCTTAGTTTCGGAGCTAAGGCACTAATCATAAAAACTAAATCTTGCAACAGCAAAAAATTGAGTACTCAATATTCCTAATTTTTATTTTACCACCATAAATTTCCGGGTCTGAACAAATCCTTCCGCTTTCATTCGATAAAAATAGATCCCGCTTCCGAATTGAGTCGCATCCAGCCGGATTTCATGATAACCCGCCTTGAGTTCATTGTCCGTAAGAACCGCAACCCGCTGCCCCAGAATATTAAAGACCTCGATAGTTAACCGGGCGCTACGCGGCAGTCCGAAACGTATGGTGGTGAGTGGATTAAAGGGATTGGGATAATTCTGCATCAATACAAACTCTTTGGGAATCTGAT
>CBDUVK010000384.1:0-2833 GCA_965370645.1 uncultured bacterium | reverse complement strand
CCATGGATGGAGCGAATCTCGGGAGGAGTCTCTCCTGCGAGCTGTTGAACTTGCGAAAAAGGCTCAGGCCCTGGACGAGTCCGACCCCATGATCCATGCCCTGTGGGGTGCTATCTACCTGCAGCAAAGGCGGTATGACCAAGCCATTGCCGAGGGGGAGAAGTCCGTCGCCCTCGGTCCCAACCAGTCTTTCCCTCACTTTCTGCTGGCGATGTACTTGCTCCATACCGGGAGGCATAAGGATGCGCTCACGCTGGTGAGGAAGGCCATGCGCCTCGATCCTTATTATCCTTCCACTTACCTGGAATTATTGGGCGGCATCTATTTGCATATGGGAGAGTATGAGAAGGCGGTCGAGGCATTCAAGATGTTGGTTGTTCGGGAACCACATCGTATTGCGGGGCACCAGGGTCTGGCTATCGCCTACATCCGCCTGGGCCGGAAAGAGCAAGCCCGGTCAGAGGTGGCGGAAGTTTTGAGGCTCTTTCCCGAATACTCTTTGGAAGTGTACAGGAAGCAGGCTCAATTGATGAATATGGACCCAGCTGTAGTGGAGAGTGGTATCGAGGCCCTGCGCGAGGCTGGGCTGAAGTGAGGGCAAGTTTCTCGTAGTAGATCCTAAAAATCTGCGATTTTCCAGTTTTCTATGGTTTGTAAGTAGACGATTTTTCAATATCAATATGAATTTTCAATCACTGAAAGGGCAACCAACTAATCATTGATTAAAGCTTTACAATTAAGTAGCTTTCTTTGTCACTTAATTTTTTTCTCAATTTTATATCTCATGCAATAAGATATGGATCAATCCATTATCATTTCTGTAAATCATTTAACAAAATTCTATGGAAAAACCCTTGGGGTGCAGGATTTGAATTTCTCAGTTTCGCAAGGTGAGATTTTTGGATTTCTTGGTCCTAACGGGGCTGGAAAAACCACCACCATTCGAATGCTCCTGGATTTACTGCGTCCATCGTCTGGACAAATCCATATCTTTGGGAAAGAAATTTATGATCATTCTTTGGAAATTCGAAGAAGAAGCGGTTACCTGCCCGGAAATTTCTCTGCGTATGGCAATATGACTGGAATAGATTTCCTTCGTTTTGCCGGGTCAATGCGAAGAACATCCCCAAAGCTCCAATCCAGTTTAATAGATCGTTTTCAATTATCAAAAGAAGATTTATCGCAAAAAGTCAAACATTTATCGCATGGTACATTGCAGAAATTAGGGATAATCCAGGCCTTCTTTCATCAACCCGAAGTACTCATACTCGATGAACCAACGATTGGACTTGATCCTCTCATGCAGGAGGAATTTTACCGGCTTTTGTTCGAAGTACAAAATAAAGGGAAAACCATATTCTTCTCTTCTCACAATCTCGCAGAAGTCGAAAAGATCTGTCACAGAATCGCAATTATTCGAGATGGAAAATTGGTGGCTTTAGAAACACTTGAAAGTTTAAAAAAGAAAAAAGTCAGACGTTTGAAATTCATTCTCAAAGAACCGGCTGATGGGTTAAAATTACCAGGGGCAAATTTAGTGAAGCAAAAAGACCTGTATTATGAATACCTGGTCGAAGGTGATATGAAACCATTATTGCAGAAATTATCATCCTTACCTATAGATGATTTGATATTCTCTGAGCCTGATCTGGAAGAAGTTTTCATGGCGTACTATCGTAAGGAAGAGTAAGTATGGCCTATTTTAATTTCATCTGGAAATTTCACCGTAGTTTTTTGATATTCAGTGCTGTAGTTATTTCAGCATTTCAATTTTTATTTCTCAAATTGGTTACAACCATCGATTATTCCGCTTTATTAGAACAGTTACCTGAGAACGTGCAAGCCATGTTTGGTGAAGATTTTATTTCCATGCGTACGGTAGAAGGCGCCGCCGCGTTTGGTTTGAACCATCCACTGGTGTTGGTAATTCTATTCATTGGCGCCATCACCATTCCGAGCCGACATATTGCTGGGGAAGCCGAAACTGGCACCCTGGAATTAGTCTTATCTTTTCCAGTTGCAAGAACCAAACTTCTTTTGAACCTGTGGATATCGGCCCTTTCATTTTTATTTTTCATCATACTCTTTGCCGTATCCTCTTCCTTGTTATCAATTCATATATTTCACCAACTAACTGCTGGTTTGTTTGTGAAAATGATAACCATTGGATGCAATCTCTGGTTATTATTTGTTTTTGTGATGAGCCTTTCTTTGCTCCTTTCTTCATTTGGAAAAGAAGGCAATAAAGTGGGAATTAGGGTAGCGGGCATTACGCTGGTCTTTTACCTGTTGCATTATTTGAGTTCACTATGGGATACAATTTCATTCACCAAACCCTTCAACTTCTTTGCTTATTACCAACCCGAAGACCTCATGACCGGCAATCGCAGCTTTTCGCTGCATTTTGTGGTATTATTTTCACTAATTCTAATATGTTTACTTGTCAGCCTTTTCCAATTTAATCGAAGAGATATTCCAGGGTAAATTGCTGATTTTAACCCCCTGATATAAGTATTTTTGCTTGATTTTTTGCGAAGTTGAGATATTACGAAATATTGGTATCTTATCCCTGGCTGGAATTTTGCGTAGTAAAAGCCTTTTGGCGGGGGAGGTGCTCCCAGGCGTAACCGTATAGGATCAGATTTATCAAAATCGATATACTCGCACTGCCATGTCTTCCTCCACCATTTCTTTCGGGCATATTGCCAGGCTACCTTCCCTGAGAGAACGGGATCGGCATTATCATACCCATCATCCCCAACGCCATAGAATAGACCCACACCAATAAAACCCGCGCTTCGATCATCCTCTGATAACGGTGGGGGAGATAGGA
>CBDUVK010000383.1:0-2841 GCA_965370645.1 uncultured bacterium | reverse complement strand
CCTATTCAGCGAAATCGATAAAATTATGAAAATTCATTTTTAACCGGACAGTATTGCTTAGTAAGGAGAGCCTGTCCCGCTCAGGCGGGAGGGAAAAGGCCTGCCTGCATCTGGCAGCCACGCAAGTGGCCACTTCCGTGGGGATCCAGTTTTATTTATATCCCGCTTTGATTTTTACTGCTTCCGCATTTCCCACAATTTCTGTAATATTTCTTCCAGATGATTTCCCAGTTCCACAGGATTATCGGTAATCTCCGGTTCATTCCGGAAGATAACGTAGGGAACTTTAAATCCTTTGATGGATACATACTGCGGGTCAGCAGCACTCATATCCTCCCAATCCACCTCTTTATATAGACGTTCCAGCTTTTCATCCGGCAGGCCGTGTTCCAGGATGCTATCCGGTTTGTCAGGATTAAAACGGCGCCGGTTTTTTCGTTTGGATTCTTCATATGATACATCAACATATACAATCGCCGCTTTCTTCAATATTTCCTCGGACAAATGATCACATGCAGCCTGATAGCCGCCATGTTCACTGCCGCGGGAGAATTCAAGCAAGGCGGTATATTCTGAATGGTAATCCTCATGATCTCTTAATTTCTTGGAATAATCCAGGCTGATTCTCTCGATAAGCAGGTGCCATTGATAGTCATATAAAAAATAACCGTTCTTGTCAGTATTGATCCTCGGTTTCTTCATAATTTTTTCCAGAATGGCATCCTCTTCAAACCAGGTCCACAGCATGGGAAAATCATCAATCTCCTCGAATTTTTCCATATGAAACCTGCGTAATCTTTCTTCTACAGTAGCTTTCTTTAAATAATCAATGACCTCCGATTTTCCGGAGGCCGGGCGACCTAACAACATGATGATATCGAAATTATTTTTTGGCATTTTATATATCCTCTCTTAAAATTAATGACCCGATGATTTACTCTTCGGGAAAGCATTCCAGATTCGGATGAGCAATATAAACCCGATTAAGGCAAAGGGGATGAGAAATACCGGCCAGAAGGCCCAGTTCCATTCGGTAATGAAACCGAGTGAAAGGGACTGCACGCCTGTTCCTAAATAGACAAATCCATCAATCAATCCTACTGCTGTGGCTGCACCCTTGCGACCGCCAAAATCCATGGTAGCTGTGCCTGATAACATACCATGGGTGCCGATAACCGCGAATGAAATAATGGTTACCAGACTCCCCAAAATGAGGGGATTCAGATCCGGACTCAGGGAAAATATCATGGCGATGGTGCTGATAAATATGAGGCCATATAAAATAGCGGCAACCGGTGCACGACGCGAACCAAAAACCTTGTCCGAAAGAAGGCCTGCTACCATACCACCGGTGGAACCGGCAATCATCAGGATCAGACCCCAGTTGTCAAGCATGAATTGAGCCATGGGAAGAAGATTCTCTTTGGCATATATGAGGTACCAGTGCATGACTCCGTTGCGTAAAACACCGGTACAGAATTCGATGAGGGCTACCGTGATAATGATAGGATTGGTTAAAATCTTTTTAATGATATCACCGGTACTAAATGTGATATGTTCTTCGCCGGAGGAAGCATCTGCGGTATCAAAATCTGTAAAACCGGCATTCCCCGGGGTATCTTTGAGAATAAATAATTCAATCAGAAAAAATGCATACAGCAGTATGGATGGTATGAAAAATACCCACCAGGTCTCATTCATCGTTCCACTGACGCCGACCATATTCCTCAATGTTTCCTGAATCCAGTTTAAATCTCCTTGTTTCACAACTGCCTGGGTGGCTTGGACAATGGCGTTGCCCCAGTCAAAGGCAAAGTAGATCCCCAGCGAAATAAGTATGCCAAATATTCCACCAAACACCCCTCTTTCTTTCACATGGAACCAGTAAGAATTGACCTTGACAATCGAGACAGCGCCAAAACTCTGGAAATACATGTTGATGGAATACAGGATTGAAAAAATAACCACCAGAAAATTGACACTGATTGTCTTCGTTAGCATAAAATAAAGTAAAATGCCCATGAGTAAATTCATGGTTCCCGCACCAAAACTGGCGATCAGCATTCCTTTTCGGCCACCCATGCGATCGGTGAGTGGGCCATTGATCAGAAAAGAAAAAGCATAAATGATAGTCCCCCAAAAGAAGATGATCCCGAAATCGGATTTAGACATCAGGTCACCTAGGGCATTCTTGGATACGGTCAGGTTATATCGACCCATATATAAGAAGGCATAAGTGAGTCCCATGGGTAGCCAGTTTATTAAGCGACGGATTCGAAATGCACGACTATGAATCGGTTTGTCTGCGGTCATGTGTCTCTCCGGGATTTAGGAGTGGATGATGTGAATGGAAAAATCAGAAAAAAGGCTGACTTTTTCAAGCAAAAAAAATATTCATGTTCTTTGATCTCCCCCATCATGACCTTTAAGTTCAACTGATTCATTATATTGAACCTTCTGAAAAAGCGGAGCTAAAAATATAATCAACTATTTTTAAATAGGTTGTATGAATATTTCGTCCCTTGGCATAGCCATCCCTTCGGGAAAAGGGAATTCTTCGTTTTTAGTTATGGTTTTTCTAAAGATATTATGTCCCTAACGGGACTACCTATTCATAGGTGATATTTCATCTAAAAAGATCTTAAACAGAATTGACAAAAAATTTTCACTACAGCTAATATGTGCTTCGTAAATTATAATTTTGAATTGAGTGTCTACACCTACCAAAGAAAAAATATATTTAGAAAGTATAAATATTAAATATTCTGTCAAGCCCCGTTAGGGGCGGAATATTTTTGGAATCTTTTTCGGAGTTAAGGGAATAATTATATTATTTATTAT
>CBDUVK010000382.1:0-2848 GCA_965370645.1 uncultured bacterium | reverse complement strand
TTCATTGAAATTGTTCACCATTTGCTTGGTGCGGTTGGAAATTGCAATGATATCTTCCTGCTCTGTCTGGTCCAGATTAAGAACGACCGCAGCCCGCTTATTGTAGTAAGTTTTATCCGGAATATCTTCCCATTGCTCTTTGATTTGTGCCACATCTTTCAGATAAATTATCGTTCCATCCGGATTCCCTCGTACCACTACATTCTGCAACCCTTTTGCGAAGTAGTTGCGACCATAGGCCCGAATGAGAATTTCTTCATCCGTGGTCTCAAATTTACCCCCGGAAATATTAATGTTGGCCGCAGCCACAGCATTAGCAATTTCATTAAAAGTGAGTTTATAGCGACGGAGATCGGCTTCTGATACTTCAATCGAAAATTCCAGGTTTGGTAATCCCTGAATCGCTACCTGTGATATCTCCGGCGTAGCGAGAAGATCTTCACGAAGATTATCAGCAATATATTTTAAATTGAAGAGATCTGTTTCCCCGTAGAGAACGACCGAAAGGGAACGGCTTCGGAATTTCTGTTCAAAAATAACTGGTTTTTCAATATCCAGTGGAAACGAGTTAATTCGATCTACTGCATTTTTTACATCGGCCAGCACGTTATCGATATCCGCATTTTTGGTAATTTCAACCGTTACGGTACCGGAATTTTCCCGGGAGACTGAAGTAACCCGCTCTACATCATTTAATCCGTCCAGATTCTCTTCAATTTTTAAGATAACACCTTCTTCAATTTCTTCCGGAGATGCACCCGGATAGACCACCTGGATGGTGATAATACTGGGAGCTACCTCCGGGAAGAACGAATAGCGAAGACCATTGAGCGCAATCAGACCAAAACCAAATATGCTAAACATAATAACATTGGCCCAGATCTTATTGTGAACAAAAAAACCAATGATCTTCTCCATTAATTTCCCCTTTCCCGGGTATTCCGGGCCGTTGCTGGCATTCCGGATGCCACCCCCTGCAATACATCTACAACCAATGAATCCCCATTGCTAATACCACCGTTCAGAATGACTGTATCCTCTTGCTCTCTGGCCACCTTCACCTCCCGGTAATACAGCTTCCCATCCTTTATCAGGTACACGTATTTTTCATTGTAGAGAGCCCGTCGTGGGACCAGATAAGCGTCGGGGATAACCGTACCGGGTATCTCAGCTCTCAAAAAAATGCCAATAAAAAGATTCTCATCCCCATTCCTGTCGACGGTCATGAAAGAAGACACTGTCTGGGTTCGTTCATCAATGGTTTTTCCGATGCGCTTAATTTTTCCGCTCCACTCTCCGGTCATTTCAGATGAGGAAAAGGTAATACTGGTATTCCTGTCGATCCACTGAATATCCTCCGCAGGTAATGGGACTTCAACTTCAAGTTTTTCCAGATTAATAATCTCTCCCAGCCTGGTTCCGGGACGCGCGGTAGATCCAATCCTTAATTCCGCAGAAACGATTGATCCGGCGAAAGGAGAAATAAAAAAATGCTTATTAAGTAATATCTCCAGCTTTCTTACCTGGAAATAGAGCTTATAAACGTTAAAGCGTGAAAGATATAGTTTGATTTTTTGGTTGGCGGCATCCGGTAGTGGTTCCAGTTTATGATCAAAGCTAACCTGATCGAAATAATTCTGCCATTTATCATATTCCTCCGGGAAATCAACCTTTATTTCCGGAAGAACCGTAGCCAGAGCAGTCAACAGGTCACTTTTTGCGCTGTTTAAATCGAGCCTGGTCTGCCGATCATCAACCTTCAACAATAGCGTCCCTTTACGGAATGACTGTGCGGGTTGAAAAAGAACATCACCTTTCATCAGGATACCCGAAACTTCACTATACAAGGTAACAGGTTGGGCTGTTCTCAATCGTCCAAAAGCCACAATATTCGAGGGTACATCTCCCAGTTCAACGATATCCACATTCACAAGACGCGGACGTATCTGGGGTGCCTGGTGGGGTTGATCTTCTCTGAAACTTAAGAAGAACCACATGAGAATAAAACCACCGATAAGGATCAGCGACGGCCAAAGTAAAACCTTCCACTTCATGAGCATTTCCTTTATTGTTATCCCGAATGATTATGATATGAATTCAGGTCTGAAAAGTTACAACAAAACTGGGGGAATTAACCATCGAAAATTAGTTGAAATTTGTTACAGAGAACCGACTGTAAAAAGTTTATAAATAAAAACCAAACGTTGACCCAGTTTCATAATGGAGTGGCAATTATACAATATTATTTTGGGTGAATCAAGTGGTGGGAGTGAAATAAATAAGATCTAATTTTTCATTAAATCAATTTAGTTTCAATTGTTTTTACATCCTCCTTAATCCCCCCTCAAGGGGGGAATTGATGTTGCCGTAATATCTCTTGTAAGTGTACCCCTTCCCTTGCTCCCCTGTCTGCCGGCAGGGGAAGGGCTGACCTGCCTACCGAAGCTGCGGCGCAGACAGGGGTTAGGGTATATTCTACCCAAAAGTTATATTTAATTAACTAACTTAATTCATAATATTCAATACCTATACATTTTCAAGCGCGAAGGGTGTTGGGGACAAAGGTGACAGTTTCTGGTTTATTCTTGACCCACCCCTTGATCCCCTCCCTTATGCATAAGGGAGGGGAATATAAAATTGCTGGGACTATAGAATACTTATGGAAAGAATCACATTTTGATTAGACTGAGACTGAAATCAGGAGAGGTCGCCATGTTTATCAAACAGACATCCATCTCTCTACTCCCTCACTTACACGGCAAAAACCGCACCGTATTTTCCATCTCTTCCAGGACCTCTTTAAGCGCAGTGAGGGTGTGCTCTATATCTTTCTTGCTGGTCTGTTCAG
>CBDUVK010000381.1:0-2850 GCA_965370645.1 uncultured bacterium | reverse complement strand
TTTATTCGGGGGTTGAGCAATCCCCCCACAATTAAGCAAAGCCCGTAGGGCTGGCATATTTTTAATATCGAACACCAAATAATGAAGTAAAGGACAAAGGCTCAAGGCGAAAGGCAAAAAGAAGAGAGGTTAAGGATTTTGGATCTGGGATCAGGAATCTAGCATCCAGGATCGAGCATATAGCATCTTGAATCTTACCATATCGAGACTAAGCCCGAAACTGATTTTATAAATCACAACAAACGAAATGTGACTTTAGTAAACCACTCTATTTTTCTTGCCTTTGATACAATTTTGTGGTATTATGACCGGTGTCAATGCCGGTCTAAAAAATTTTAAAAACCCATCTCTTCTTACGTCTCAAGCTTTTTCAATATCTGCCATCTTTCTCTTCTGAATAAATAATTTTGTCATCATTAAAAAAGGAGGGTAAAAAAATGATGCCTTACTGCAGAGTTTTTTCAGTACTTCTGGTTCTTTTACTTTTTATCGGCTGTACGGAAGATGCTCCGGTTTCTTCATTAACACAAACATCTTCCGATTTAGAGAGTGATTTTTTCGACAAGGCTTCCGGTGGAAGAGCTGCTGTCAAAACCATGACCTACAACATCTATGTCGGTGCAAATGTGGATATTGTTCTGGGGGCCAGCAGTTTTGAGGATCTAATAGTAAAGGTTGCTGCGGCTTATGACACTTTATTCCTGACCAATTTTCCGGAACGGGCACAGGCCATTGCCAAACTGATACGGAAGCACAGACCTCATCTGATCGGCTTACAGGAAGTCTCCCTTATTCAGCGATTTGATCAAATTCCTCCGACAACACTCTATGAAGAACAGAATTTTTTGCAGATCCTTATGGATGCTCTTGCTTCTAAAGGATTGAATTACCAGTTTGCTGATTCCATTCAAAATGCTGATGTGACTCTTCCAAGATTTGCCGGAGTTAATACGAGTGGTGATACGCTGATTGATTTTATCCGCCTGGTGGATGCCGATGTCATTCTGGTGCGCGGGGATGTGCAGTTCAATAGTCCGCTGAAAGGGGAATACCAGGCCAAATTACCGGTCAATAGTCCGGCCGGTACCTTTTATATACCCCGTGGTTATGTCTCGGTAGAAGCCACAGTTGGTCAAAAATCCTACCGCTTTGTAAACACTCATTTGGAGGCGTTCACTGAATTGGTTCGATTACCTCAGGCGCAAGAATTGTGTGCAATCTTTGCCGGAGAAACATTACCTACTATTATGGTGGGGGATTTTAACACTTTTGATCCCACCTATCCTCATCCTCTTGCAGATACCACCTACAAATATATTACCAAAACCGGCGGCCACACAGACACCTGGGTACACAACCTGATGGGTAATCAAGGGGAGGGATATACCTCACCGTTTTCAGCGGCCCTGCGAGATCCATTTCCTGATTTATACCAGCGACTTGACATAATTTTCGCAAAGAACTTTGCACATCCTATTGGCCCGGTTCAAGCGGTAGTGATCGGAACCCGCTTTAAAGATCGAACCCCTTCCGGTTTATGGCCATCTGATCATGCCGGGGTTTTTGCCAAACTGCATTTGCGGGAAATGCCCATTATGCCAAGTAACATAGCAACACTTTCAGAGTCACAAGATTGATCTATATCATCCAAGGCCTGTCTGGAGTTTAAGGTAACACTCCGGGTAGTATTAAATTTTAAGATCTAATTATCCCTCCGGATATTTACATCCGGGGGGATTTTAATTATTGATAACATAATCAATCCTTATAAAGTTGAACCCAGAAACTAAATTTACCAACCCCGGCAACCTTGATCTTTTCCCTTCGTAAATCTCAATAGAACTAATCATATCAATAATCTGAAGTTGACATGGATCAAACCTTATATCGAAAGCCAGCATTACTTATAGCTATTTTTGTACTCCTCATAAGTTGGGTATTACCTTTAAAGGCCCTGGATCCTGTCAGCAATATTTCTGACTTTCTTCAGAAAAATTGGACCCGGGAATCCGGTCTTCCTCAAAACACCATTTTTTCTTTAACACAAGACCAGCATGGGTTTCTATGGATCGGAACACCTTCGGGCCTGGTTCGGTTCGACGGATTACAGTTCAAAGTTTATAACCGGCAGAATACCCCCGTCCTGAAGAACGATTGCATCACAACCTTGCATCTGGATATGGATGGGCGGTTATGGATCGGTACCGAGGGAGGAGGGGCATATTTTCTGCAAAACCGGGAATGGACTGCCCTAACCATTCAGGAGGGTTTATCCCATGATTATGTTAGAACCATCACCAGCGATTTCGAGGGAAATGTCTGGATCGGTACTGATCACGGATTGAACCGTTTTAGTTCAGAGGGGCTTCAACAATATACCACCCATCAGGGATTAACGGATAACATGATTACCACATTGGCCATGGATAAAGAGGGATTCCTCTGGATCGGAACCCATCGCGGTGGTTTGATGCAATTTATGAATGGCATTGTGCGCATCTATAGTCAACAGCAAAACTTGACCGCTGAATCGATCCTTTCTCTCTACTCAGATCACCGAAATCATCTCTGGATTGGTACCATGCAGGGACTATACTACATGCTGGGCGGGGAGGGCCGGATTAATTATGTCTCCCAAACCGCCCATGCCCCCATCACCTCTATCATCGAAAATCCTGAGGGTACCTTATGGATCGGTTCGATGACGGACGGTCTTTGGAGGATCCACGAGGGGAAATTGACCGGTCAGGGCAAAACAAGCCACTATATCCGATCACTATTATTTGATAGACAAAATCATCTCTGGATTGGAAGCGATGCATCAGGTCTTTATCAATTGAAAGACCGGAT
>CBDUVK010000380.1:0-2861 GCA_965370645.1 uncultured bacterium | reverse complement strand
CCGCCGAAGGCGCGGATGTGATTCTTTATGAGGACGGTGAATGGATCTGGCAATACATGGATGGTTCTTCGGCCCTGGAAACCATGATCGATGATTTTTCAAATCAGGGCATTATTCAGGTCGTTCCGGCAGGTAACCTGGCCGGGGGCGGGATGCATATTTCCGGGATTGTGGAGTCTAGCGACAGCGCTGATGTCACCCTGCAGGTTATGCAACCTGCGGGACAGCAGCATATCTGGGGAAGCATTATCTGGCTGGGAGATAGCGCCAGTCTGGACTTTAAACTATCGATCGCTGCAGGTGGCTGGAACCTGCTGCCGCTGGACGGCAGCTTTCTCAACATCGGCAGCATTCAGATTTTTAGCAATCTGAGCCGCTCAAGCCGGGGTACCAACCGCATGGACTTCCTCATTTCTGCCACCTCGGGATCGCTTACCGGAACATTCACCTTCAGGCTTATCAATCAGATTGCCCAGACCCTATCATTTCATGGCTATAATTGGGATGACCAAAGTTTTTGGAGCGGTTTGACACGCTGGGTGGGTGCCAATGACGACGGGACCGTCACCTGGCCCTCTACGGCGGATAAAGCCTTTTCAGTTGCAGCCTATAATCCGCGAGATTCGCAACAGGCGCTTAATAGTTTCAGCGGCCGGGGAACCCGCGTGGATGGGATACGTCTGGTGGATATTGGCGCGCCGGGAAGTACGGTCTATTCCACCAGCGCCAGCAGTTCGAATTATGCCGGATTCAGATCCTTCGGTGGAACCTCCTCAGCGGGTCCCCATGTTGCCGGAACCTGCGCACTGCTTTTCCAACTATTGGGAGTAAATGATGTTGACCGTACTAAGGATGCCATCTCTCAAGGGGCAGACGTAAGTTTTCTCACAGGTACCTTCCCTAACAATAGCTGGGGATATGGCCGTATCAGAGCGCGGCAGGCGGCGGAGATCCTGATCACATCAGTAGCAACATCAGATCCCGTAGTTCCCTCAGAAATAGAATTGCAGGCTTATCCCAATCCATTTAATAACACTACCCGAATCCTGTTTTTGGCTGATAAAGCCGGAAGTTGGTATATTCACCTCTACAATCCCCTGGGTCAAAAATTAGACTCTCGCAAAATACATGCACATTCAAGCGGTAAATATGAGGTGAATCTCAATGCAAACGCCTGGAGCAGCGGAATAATGTTTGTGGTGTTAGAACACCAGGGTAATACACGGGCGGTGAAAAAAATTACCTACATTAAATAGTATCAAATGATCCCAGGAACACGATTTTCAAAATTAATTAGACAGGATTGACGGGATTCTCATAGAGGCGTAAGTCTGTCAAAAAATCACAAAAAAGAGATTACTCCTTACAAGGCTACAAAATTCAGAATATCAAGAACAGTCAAAACCTCCAACTAAGTTTGAAATTCTAGTTAGATAATTATTTTCTTTTATTATACCTTGGCTTGGACCTGGAAATAATTCTGGATTCTTTCTTTGTTGCTTCCTGAATTGTAGGTAATTGTTCAATTTGAACTTTGGAACCTGGAATTTTTCCAAGATGTTCATGAAGTCTTTCTCTCACTCTACCTCTCTTTGCGATCCCCGTATAATTATTATCGTTGCCTTCTGTTAATATTTTGTATACAACCGGTTTATTACCAGGTAAACTTCTAATACCCGTTTCGTTAAATTTTACCGTCTTTTTCCTACCCAATTTTAACTCCTTTGACGTTTTTAATATTTAATTATAAGGATAATTTTTCACTCTTAATTCTTCTTGAAATAACTTTCTCCGAAACACCAAACTTATTACAAATAATTCGTGAAATTGCTTGAATTAAAAGCTCTTCTCCATTCTCATTATAAAATTTTCTGAATTTTTCGATTTTGTTACTATTTGATTCTATTTCTTTTTTAAGTAATGAAACCGGGACCAATAATCTGCCAGCAAATTCATACGCTTGCTGTTCAAACCATAATAGATCTTCTTCCTGGATCTCTTCTCTAAAATGAATCCAATCATTCTCAGATCTGAACTTACATGCTTGAATTTCTTTTCTATGTAAAATAAAATGTCCAACTTCATGCGCTAATGTGAATCTTAGTCTATTTTCTTGTCTCGGATCATTATATATATCTTCATCAATAAAAATATATTTTAGGTCATTTGATAGAAATCCATCAATATCTATTTTTTGAAGCAAGCCATTTTTAGGCCATGGAGTAATTTTAAGATCGAATTCAATTATCTCCTCTATTGGAACGGGAACCAGAGTAGGTGGGTTTATATATTTTCTGCGAAATGAATCTGCTTTATCTCTTATAAAATCCCAACTCAGCTTGTTCGGTCTAAAACCTCCCAAATTTATTCCTCCTTAAGTATTTTTATTAATTCCTCTAATTCTTTTCGAGTAGGCGATTGACCTCTTAATGTTCTGAAAAAAACAGGTAATTTTTGTACAATATCTTCACCGTCAACTAAATTTTTAGGAATGAAAGATATTGCTGCGAGATCAAATAATAAATAGTATTCATCACTTCCTTCCTCCAATTTTAATATTTTAGCGATTTCTTGAAGTATTATTTTACTTTTAGGTGGTTGAAGTGTACCTCTTTCAATTTTACTCCAATTACTAGGATCAATTTGTGCAAGCCTGCAAAATTCTCTTAAAGTGATTCGATTTTTTTTTCTCATAATTTTTATAAACTCACCAAATGTTCTCATCTTGTCCTCCGACTATTATTGTGGTATATATTTACCACGTGGTAAATGTATACCACATCCAAATAAATGTCAAGTATTTTTATACGTTATCTTAATTTCTATTGGGGAAATCCAAAACAACATTCAAACTCGAAAAT
>CBDUVK010000379.1:0-2865 GCA_965370645.1 uncultured bacterium | reverse complement strand
AAAAAAGGACCCGGTTATTATAAAGCCTCATCAGGAACTACAGTGTTGAGAAGTTGAATAAATCGAAGAATATTAATAACGGTATAAAAAACCGTTCCACCTAACATTTATCCGCTCCGTTCCAAAATGCAGGTAAATCCATACGTTAGATCAAATTTTCAAGGTCTGCAATGGAAAGTTGCTCAAAATCATCAATTACTAATTGAGCTGCTCCTAATTCATCAGGGGAATGGGTTGTGGTCAATGCGATAACCTTACAACCTGCATTAATAGCTGATTCCATACCAGATAAAGAATCCTCGATGACCAGGCACTGTTTAGGAGGGTAGCCGATAGCGTGGGTGGTTTTTAGATAAATTTCCGGATGGGGTTTACTATTTTCAACCATATTCCCATTAATTATGATCTGAAAGAATTCTCCTATCCCGGTTTTATTTAAGATAAAATCCACATTGGAACTGGGTGCAGAGGTGGCAATTGCCCGGGGAATGCGGTTATTCCTCAGAAGATTTAAAAAACTTATAAGCCCATTGACCGGTTTAATGTAGGGATCGAAGATCTCACGAAACATGGATTCCTTCTCCTCCTCAAATTCCAGGATTTGTTTCTCATCTATCTTATCCTGAAATAACTCCTGTAACCAATCTGCATTGGTTCGGCCAAAGATCTTGGTTTTCATGTATTCATCCGATAAATGATGCCCGTGCTTTTCACAAAATCTTCTTAAGGCAATACGGTGATAAGGATTACTGTCCACGATTACCCCATCCATATCAAAAATAATTGCGAAAGGATTCTCAAAGTTTTTGGTTTTAATAGGCATATCTAAATGATTAATAATCAACTCAATTAATTTATTTGATTTGTTCTTTAGTTACGATAATATGATTTATCATAATGAGGAACACTTATCTTTATAAACAAAAGAATTACATTTCACCCCTAACGGGGTTTAAATTCTTATTTTGCGAATTATTTCTATAAATATTTGATCCCTAACGGGATCAATAAGAAATTTTTAATAAAAGATATTTCGATCCCTGGATTTCTGAATTTCATGGTATCTTAAATAAAAACGGGCACCATTTTGAAAAATCCCATCAGGGATGACATATTTATAGCACGGACCATTTACAACCATCTTAAAACCCCGTTAGGGGTGTCATATGTCGTACTGCAATCCTCAAACTTATTCATTACTGTGAAGCACCAATAGAACAATCATTGCAATTTAATCTATCCATTGTTCTAAGATAATTCAGCTTCTAATCTTTCAGCAGTTTCCCCAATAAGTTGCCAGGCCTGCTCGACATGATGCTTTTCTGTATATGTCTGGCCAATACAAAAACGAATCACATAGCGATCATTTAGACGGGTGTGAGTGAGATAGATCTTTCCACTCTTATTGAGCCGTTCCACCAATTTTTCATTAAAGGCGTCGCCGGCTTTATGTCGAAAGCATACCAGATTCAAGGGAGCCGGAGCGGCCAGTTCGAAACGATGATCCTGCTCAATCCAGCCAACTAATTCCTGGGCCATTTCTACATGTTTTCGGACATGAAATTGTAATCCCTCAATACCATAGTGCCGGATAACAAACCACAATTTCAAGGAACGGAACCGACGTCCCAAGGGTATATGCCAATCCCGGTAATCAATAACGGCGCCCGATTCAGTGGCTTTATTCTTAAGATATTCCGGTAATATACTCAAAGTATTAATTAGTACTTTACGGTCTGCAACATAGAAGCAGTCGCAATCGAAATTAGTGAACATCCATTTATGCGGATTAAAACAGTAGCTATCTGCATATTCAATTCCGGTATGAATAAATCGAAATTCCGGACAGAGTGCCGCCGTTCCCGCCATGGCAGCATCAACATGCAACCAGACATTTTCCTTCTGACAAATGGGACCAATCTTATCTAAGGGATCCAGAGCATTTGAGGAGGTGGTGCCGGTTGTTGCGCCTACAAAGCAGGGAATTTTAGCTCTCTTTTTATCTTCGAAAATCATACGTGCCAGCGCCTCAGGGTTCATAGCATAGTTCTCATCAACCGGGACCAATCGTAAATTCTGACTCCCAAGTCCTGCAATTTTTATTGCTTTCTCAATAGATGCATGTCCCTGGGTAGATGTATATGCAACCAGCTTACCATTACACCCTTCCCGGTTTGCTCCATAATTCGTGATTCTTTCGCGTGCTGCCAGAAGAGCACATAATGAAGCACTGGAGGCAGTATCCTGAATCACGCCACCCCCATTCTGTGATGATTTAAATTTTCCAGGTAAATCCAGCATATCCACCAGCCAGTCTAGAACATGCGTCTCAAGTTCAGTGCAGGCCGGACTGGTCACCCACATCATCCCCTGGACACCTAAACCGGCAGAAAGAAGATCTCCCAGAATGGCAGGACCGGAGGCATTGGCGGGAAAATAAGCGAAAAAATTGGGAGACTGCCAATGAGTGATCCCGGGCAAAATGACACGATCGATATCATTTAGGATTTCCTGAAATCCCTCACCCTGCTGGGGCGGTTCAGAAGGTAAAGCGGCTCTGACTGAACCGGGAGATACTTTCGACATGACCGGGTATTTTTCAATATTATTGTAGTAGTTTTCGAGCCATTCTAACAATAACTGACCATTTTCATTGAGTTGCCGGGGAGACATGTGGTAATTTTTTCCATCTGCCATCTGATCTCCTGTATGTATTGATTTTGAATAACTATTAAAATAAAATTGAGTTCAGAAGTTTATACCAGGGTAATTTTTTTAAATGATTATGTCTTTTGCTTTGTATATAATTAGGAGATTGCTTCGCTAACGCTCGCAATGTCTATAAAGAAAAAAGTCAAGAGAATA
>CBDUVK010000378.1:0-2874 GCA_965370645.1 uncultured bacterium | reverse complement strand
GTCTTTTGGCTTACAGTACGGCCACTGACGTATTCTTTTCTATCAAGAGAAAAGATCAGATTAAAAACAAGCTGTTGAATAATATTTTAGGAATCAGGAGCTAAGTATGTTTCAAAAACATAGCAAAGAGGGTTATATCAAGGCGTTGCCGGGCGTTAACCGCAAAACCCTGGTTTATGGCAAAAAAACCTTGTTGACTGAATTTATCTTAACAAAAGGAAGTGTGATTCCGGAACATGCTCATCCTTATGAACAAACCGGATATCTGGTGAAGGGAAAACTCCGCTTTACAATTGGTTCGGAAATCATAGACGCGGAACCCGGTGATAGTTGGTGTATCCCCTCAGACGAGATCCATGGCGCGGAGGTTCTGGAAGATTCCCTCGCCATCGAAATGTTTTCCCCGGTAAGAGAAGACTATTTACCTTGATGGTTGAGATAGGATGAATCCTGTTACGGGAAATACTCAATACTCCAGGACAAAATTATCCTGGCGCTTCTGCCATATAAAACCGCTTTCAAAAATCGGAAGAGCTGTTCGATCTGGTAGACAATGATTCAGATTATTTTCAATCTAAAGAAAGCAGAAGTTTCAATCTCTGCTGAATATTATTCTTATCCTGACAATCTGTAACGCCAAGCAGACCCAGCTCTGTGAGAATCACCGCTGTCGTTCCGCTATAGGGTATTTCAACGGTGCGTATTTGATATTCTTTAAACTTCCCTGTTATCCATTTGTCGGGCAGGCTTTCGTATATTTCCTTATCTGCAGTTGGAGAATCGGTTACTACTCTTAAAAATTTAAATCTTTTGCTACTTTCATCTTCATATTCTGCATAGAGACAACTTTTTAATTCACTCAATCCCAGGAAAGCTTCCCGGGCATAACCTTCACTGCCGACCAACCTTCCGGTTTCAGGTAATGACTGGAGCTCGGAGGGAAAGTCTGCATTTCCCGGCAGATTTTTGGCAAATAAGCGTAGTACCTCTTTTCCGCTCTCTTCAGTCAATTCGCCTTCGTAGGTATATAATTTAACATAATAGATGTTTTTTAGCAGGAGTGCCTGCCCGGGGAGATACAAAATTGCCTGAGTGCCAATTTGAAGTGGATGAAAAGGTACCGAACGTTCCAGAGCATAAATACCGAAGGCATTCAAATCTTTTCCCATATCATAAAGTTCAACGGACAGGGATACAGAACCTTTACTAAAGTCACGTACCCGTAATTGTTGAAACCCTAAATCTAAAAATTGATCTGCTGCTCCATTGATGTGGTCCCAGAGATTCTCACGGTTAAAAGTGAGTATCTCTCCCCGGGAAGACCAGCCCGGAAGATCAGGGAAATCCTGAGCAGCTGCTGTAAAAGGCAGTACCAGGCTAACCATTGAAATAAGTAAGAAAAATCTCATCCTTCTTTTATCCCTGATTAAGGTAAAGTATTATTTAGGCCAGCGTTAAGAGAGAATGGGCCTGCATTAAGTGTGCCTGAACATCCAGGCCATGAGGACATTTGATTAGACAGGGTGCCCCACAATCCGCGCAGAGCGATGCATTCGTACCCCGGAGGCGGGCATACTTTTCCATGGCCTCTTTCTCTCTTCCCTGGTTCTGGAAGTAATAGGCATAACGAAAAATTGAATTCACCGGCAGTTGATGCGGGCACACGGATAGACATTGATTGCAACCATGCCGGCAGTAGGAAGTATTAAACAGGGTACCATAATCATGAAGAAATCTGCGCTCAATTTGGGACATCTTGCTTCCGGAAAGTGGGATGGTTTGATCTACTTGAGTGAAATCGCTGAAAGAAATACAAACGCTATGCATGTCCGGATTCTGCAAAACCCATTGTATACTGGTTAGTTTAAGTTGTTCTTCGCTGGTCAAGTTATGTTTTTTAGCGAATGGTACTGTTTTTTCCACACTTTCCTCCATCTTCCTGGCCCGGCGTTGCAGACGTTGAAGGGCTTCCTCCCCGGTCATTCCCCGCTGTTGAAAACGCTTGATCAGTTTTTCCTGATCTGCAGTCAGATTTTCCGGTTCTACCGGCTCTGCCTTCAGAGCACCGGGTGCTGTTTTCATGGCGGTAGTACCCACATTGTTTTTTTTGCAGGCCTTCAGGATATTTTCACCCGCTTCAGCATTCATAAAATTATAGACCAATAACATCAGATCAAATCGCCCATCTTCGGCTGCTGCAGTTAAAACCTTTTCCATACTATCCTGGTCCTCTTGCCGGGGACCATGGGATGAGACACCATAGAAGCGCAACTTTCCTTGCGACTTTAATTCCTTAACTGCTTCATGAAATCCGGCATGATCGAGAAGTTTTACGTCCTTTACAGAATGCATGAAGAGGCAGTCAACGTATTCTGTTTGCAGTCGCTCCTGACACTTTCTGAATCGCTCCAGGATACTGTCTTTGTTTTCCTCGCTCTCTAAAATGAGTTTGGTGGTAATAAAAATTTTCTTTCGATCCATAAACTTTAAAGCATCTCCCAGTATTTTTTCTGATTTGCCTCCGACATAGCTTTCTGCGGTATCGAAATAGTTGATACCCTTATCATAGGCGTAGCGAAAGACATTGGACTCCCGGCTACGGGTACATCCCATACTGATATCCGATGCCTGAAATCCTGTTCGGCCCAGAGTGTGGTATTGGTTGATTTTGTCAACTTCTTCTGATTTCTGTGTTGTTTCCTGGGCTTCTGTCATACCCCAGGCACTGCCGGCCAGTATTACACTCCCGGTTTTTATAAATCTGCGACGGGAGATGGAGTTGTCTCTTTTTTCCATATTAACATGTCCTCCTTGAATTATCAGGTTGCTTATTTGAAAATAAGAACAGTGCCATGAATTATTCAACAATTTATA
>CBDUVK010000377.1:0-2891 GCA_965370645.1 uncultured bacterium | reverse complement strand
ACAAAGGGAGAGAATCGGAATGAAAAGCCTTCGCTATATTTTAATAATGGTTTTGTTTTTGGTCGCTTCTTCCAGTGCACAAACATTTGCTGATTTTTTAGTACAGCTATATTCCACGCCCCCGAATCAGCGCCCGGCGCTGGTTGACAGCTTTATGAATGCCGTACCTGCTTTTCCCTTCATAGAGCAGGACAGCCTGGTGCATTTTATTTACCGGGGAAGTGCAAACACCATCACGGTTCCGGGAGACGCAAACGGATGGAATCCCAATGGTTCACCCATGACACATGTTGATGGTACCAATTTCTGGTATCGCAATGAGGTTTATGAGGAAGATGCCCGGCTGGATTATAAGTTTATTTTAAATGGATCCAACTGGATTCTGGATCCCAGAAATCCATATCAAGTCGTGGGTGGTTACGGACCCAATTCCGAGCTTCGCATGCCGGCTTATATCATGCCCCCTGAAATCGCCTATTATCCCAATATACCTCACGGCACTTATGAGGATACGCTGTTCTACAGTGTCAATATGGGCAACTCCCGCACTATCAGGGTGTACCTGCCTCCCGGTTATCAGGCCTCCGCCGATGATTATCCTATGATTTTATTCCATGACGGCCTGGAATATACCACATTAGCCAGTGCCATAAATGTTTTGGATTATCTTATCGACCAGAATTTGATTGAACCGGCTATCGCCGTTTTTGTGCCCCCGGTAAACAGAACGGAGGAATATGCAGGAAGTCTGCAGAACCAGTTTAGCAATTTCATTGTCAATGAAGTGGTCCCCTGGGTAGATTTTAAGTACCGCACTATCCCGTTGCCCGAGAAACGTGCGGTGTTGGGTGCTTCCAACGGTGGAAACATTTCTTTGTGGCTGGCTTTAAATCATTCCAGCGTATTTGGTAACGTGGCGGCCCAGTCCAGTAACGTTCAGAGCGCCATATCGACTGGATTTCAGAACGCCCCCTTGCTGAATCTAAAATTTTACCTGGATATCGGCAGCTATGATATTCCGATATTAATTCAGCTGGTAAACAATTTTATCCCCATCCTGCAATCGAAGGGATATCCCTATCAGTATCAGCTATATCATGAAGGTCACAGCTGGGGCAATTGGCGGGCCCATATCGATAATGCCCTCATTATGTTTTTTCCTGGTTCTGCTTCGACCCTCAGAACTTCCTTAAATTCACCACAGGGATATTTTTTATCTCAAAACTACCCCAACCCCTTCAATCCGACGACTGTTATCGGTTGGCAGTTGGCAGTCAGCGGTCACGTTAAACTCACGGTGTACAATCTTGTTGGACAAACGGTTGCTACATTAGTTGATGAAAAACAGCCGGCGGGTTCTCACTCTATTGAGTTTAATGCTTCGGCCTTGGCCAGTGGGGTTTATATATATAGGCTGGAGACAGAAAGCGGCTTCGTGCAGATCCGGAAGATGGTTTTGATGAAATGAGGCTTTTGTTAGATAAAAAGATAGTGAGTTAATTTAATGATACAGGATACTAGATCCTGGAGACTCGTTACTCGTTCCTCGGTACTCGATAAAAATAAAACGGGAAATGAGAGGCGAGGAACGAAAAACATGTGCTTCCCTTTTTTATTTTACTTAAATATCTGTTTCTACTGTGTACTATGGGCTATATAAATAATTTCAGTTGAAATAGTAGTATATCGTTATTATTTTTACCTCATAAAAACAGTAAAGAACTATAAATAATATGAGGATAATTGAACGCAAACAGCTTCCGGAATTAATCTCATGGTTAGACAAACCTGAGATCATCGTTATAACAGGTTCCCGTCAAGTTGGCAAAACAACCTTATTAAATATGCTGCTTCAGAAAATTCCTTCTAATAATAAAGTCTATTTTGACCTGGAAGACTATACAATTTTAGATATCTGTAATTCAGGTGCCAGCAAATTTATGAATTATCTCAACCTGCAAGGCTATTCAACTGAACAAAAGTTATATATTGTTATTGATGAAATTCAATACTTAAACGATCCGTCTAATTTTCTTAAGATATTGCATGATCATTATCCATCCGTAAAACTTATTGTTTCCGGTTCTTCAACCATGGAGATAAAAAAGAAATTTAAAAATTCCTTGACCGGAAGAAAGATTATCTTTGAACTTGATAGTTTCAGCTTCGACGAGTTTTTATTACTAAAATATGAGTCGCTTTATAAAGTAAAGCAACGAATTGGAAATATAAAATCAATATTAGAAGGTGAATTTAAAAATGATATGAAATTATTAATTAATGATTTCAGTCAGGTTGTGCCTGAATATATCATTTGGGGTGGTTATCCCAGAAACTTACATGAACATGAGAATGGCGTGAAAATTGCTTTGATTAAAGAAATCTATAACAGTTATGTGCGAAGAGATATTAAAGATATAGCTCAAATAGGAGATATTTCCGCGTTTAATAATCTCATAAGATTGTTGGCGGATCAAATTAGTGGACAAATAAATTATAATGAACTCAGTAACACCTTAGGGAATAATCTTTTGACAATAAAAAAATATCTTTTTCTACTGGAAAACACCTTTATTATTTCCAGATGCCAGCCTTATTCTAAAAATAAAAGGAAAGAGATTAGTAAAATGCCCAAAATATTTTTCCAGGATACAGGCTTACGAAATGCGGTAATAGACAATTTTTCAATGCAAATTACAGGGATGGATTGGGGTAACTTACTGGAAAATTTTATTTTTAACGAACTTCGCCGTCACTTCAAACCAGGAGAGTCCTTGTTCTATTGGAGAACACTTGCCGGCGCCGAAGTAGATTTTGTATTAATTAATGAGAATCGAAAACCAGTTCCGGTTGAAGTAAAAGCAACTGCCTTGAGAGAAGCCAAAGTCAGC
>CBDUVK010000376.1:0-2893 GCA_965370645.1 uncultured bacterium | reverse complement strand
ACTTTTTAATTTAAAAATGAAAAAAGATAAATTTCTGATTATTGCCGGGGAACCTTCTGGCGACCGTCATGCTGCACTCCTGGTCGAACAGTTAAAAACGAATTTTCCCTGCTTAGAAGTTTTCGGTATCGGTGGAGAAGAAATGGCAACAGCAGGCGTCCAAATACTCTACCGGATGGAGCAATTGGCATTTCTGGGTCTGGCCGAAGTTTTCCGGCATTTACCATTTATCCGCCAGGTATATAACTCGTTGCTACATTGGATTAAAAGTGAAAAACCCCAGGCGGTTATACTGGTTGACTATCCTGGTTTTAATCTTCGTTTTGCCAGGATGGTGAAAAAATCCGGAATTCCTGTTATTTACTATATTTGTCCCCAATTATGGGCCTGGGGACAACACCGGGTGAGGAAAATAAGAAAGTTTGTAGACCTTCCTCTGGTGATCTTCAAATTTGAGGAAGAATTTTATGCCAGATTCGGCATTACAGCCAGGTTCGTCGGCCATCCTCTGGTGGAGGAGATCTCTCCAAATAACAACCGGGCGGCTTTTTGTCAACAACATTCTTTAGATCCGGATAAACAGATTCTGGCTCTTTTGCCTGGCTCGCGCCTGAACGAGGTAAAGAAAATTCTGCCTGAATTGGTTAAGGTTGCCGAGATGAACCAGGCAAGTCAGGACTTTCAGTGGGCAGTCGGAAAAACTGATTCCATTCCCCTGGAAATCTATCAGGAAATTATCGCAAATAACAGCTTCATAAAAATTGTGGAGAGAGATACCCACTCACTGATGAAACATGCTCATATTGCAATGGTGGCAAGCGGGACTGCAACACTTGAGACGGGTTTTTTGGAAACTCCCATGATTGTCCTGTATAAGGTTGCTTCATTTACCTACCTTATCGGGAAAAATCTGGTAAAAATTGATAATATTGCCCTGGTAAATATTGTCCTTCAACAAAAGGTTGTGCCTGAATTAGTCCAAAATCAGGTTCAGGCAAATCAGATAGATATTGAACTTAAATAATATCTTAATGAACCGGATCATTATAACAGTGTAAAACAACAACTCTCGGGCATAAAGGATCTTCTTGGTCCTGCCGGTGCATCAGCAAGAGCTGCCCGTGAAATTCAAAATTTTTTAATATAATCCCTCATTGACTGTCCTGAAGAATTCATAACACTCCCGAAGGGATTCCTGTTGGAAAAGTCGCTGAGAATACAAAGTATACTGTCCAGGAATTTCACAGATTAACACAAAATTCTTTAAAAATCATTCTGAAATAATATAGACAAATTAATAATCCGTGAAAATTAGTGTAATCTGTGGACCAAAAAGAATGATTCAGATTCTTTGCGTTCTTTGCGACTTTGCGTGATATTTTTGAATCACCCGTACTATATACGGTTTCCTACGAAACTGAATATAATTTTCTAAAGACAACCAACTCAGCAGTGTCAGAATTGCAGCACAGGTTCTTTTAGTCTGGCAGAAATTTTTCTCTTTCGCGGGGGCGGATCCACCTGAGTGATTGAATCAAAGTGGTCTCGTGAGTATATGATTTTACGAATGGTATCTTCGCAAATATAGGAAAATTCTTTCTGAAGCAGAGAAAATATCTCACGAGGCGTATATTCGGTGCGTAATTCGATAAATCTCTTTTTTAAGTAATAATCGCGGATTGCCCGTTCATTCAGAAAGCCCTTGGCATTTAATTCATGATAAAGATGATCGGGAATGAATTCCCGGAGAGGGTTACCACGCATTTGAACCTCCGTTTTAAATGACTAATAGATAATTATCTGCGCGGTAACAAATAGGTAATTGTTCTCCAGAATTATTAAGGCTGGTAACAAGAAGCGATATAAAAATTCCCGAAGTTTTAAGACAACCCTAATATAAAACGAAAATTTAGAAATTCAAGAGAAAAATAGCGTACCTTTGTGAATTGTGCTGGAATCGATCCATTTTTTTGTTTCTCCTTCGTGATGGGAAATAATTTTGTTAAATTTTGAACCTATTATTATAGTATGTTTAATTTTTGAAATTTCAAGTTAAGCTAATATATCACAAGGAACGCAAAAGATATTGTCCACGGATTTCACGAATTAACACAAAATCATATAACTTATTCATTTTGAAATGATTTAAAATAAAAATTCGTGAAATTTAGTGTAATTCGTGGACCAATAAATATATTTCTAATTCATACCTTTGCGAATTTGCGTGATTAATTATCTAAGTAAAAATGTGATTATGTGGACAGTTGAAGCAACAGATATTTGTCAACGGTTTAACCGGCGCCTCATCTTTGAGAATATTTCCTTTGAGGTATCCAGTGGACATTCTCTGGCCATTAGTGGTCCAAACGGATCCGGAAAGACCACTCTGGTAAAAATTATCTGCCAGTTATTGCGTCCCACGGCTGGAAAAATACTTATCAAAAACGAAGATGAGTTGATCACATCCCATGAAATCTATCCCTACCTGGGTTTAGTTGGACCTTATCTGCAATTGTATCATAACCTGACTGCATTTGAAAACTATACATTTTTTTCACGAATCCGAGGGCGTACGGTAGACAGGCAGGAGTTTAAATCGTTAATGGGGCAGCTGGGCTTAAAGGGCCGGGAGTTTGATGAAATTCGGACTTTTTCCTCCGGGATGATGCAGCGTCTGAAATATGTTATGGCCATCATGCACCATCCGGAAATTTTACTTGTCGATGAGCCTACCGCCAATCTGGATGAAGAGGGTTCTGAAATCGTGTATGAACTCATGGAATCTCAGAAAAAGAAAAAAATTTTAATTCTGGCAACCAATGAACCAGAGGAACTCAAATTTGGCGATGAAAAAATTATCCTTAATTCATAGTGCCTATATCGTATTTCTGAA
>CBDUVK010000375.1:0-2895 GCA_965370645.1 uncultured bacterium | reverse complement strand
AATGATATGAATACATATTGTAAATTACTGACACTGATTTTCCTACCTGGAATTTTACTTATTCTAAGTATTAATATTGTACTCGCACAGGATACCGACGCAGATTTTCAAAGCTGGATCGATTATACACCGATTATCAGAATCAATAAAAAAATAGATTATACCGGTGATATGGGTCTGCGCGGGGTGTTATCGGGAAATGACTGGACTAAAATTTATGCCAATCCCCAGATCAGGTTCTGGTTCAGGCCTAAACTTACCCTTCATGGAGGGGTAGCACTTCACTATACCATAGAAGAACAGGTAAGCAATCAGTTTGAAATTCGTCCCTGGCAGGGCGTTGAACTTTTCTGGCCACAAATACTCAATGCATCGACGACTCATTATATTCGCCTGGAGGAGCGCTTTTCCATTTATACCCAGGAGAGCCGTTCGGACTTTGCCCTGCGGTTGAGGTATCGTTTTCAAATAAAATCGGCAAATCTCACGATTAAGGCAATTAATCAATCTTTTTACCTGCTGTTATCGTTGGAATTATTCGTAAATCTTGGAAGAGCTATTGAAGAAAAGTATGTTGACAGAAACCGTTTACTATTGGGAGTGGGGCACGAGTTTCACCGGAACTGGCGCTGGGAAGTACACTACATTAACCAGGGATCCAGAAGAGGAAGCGAGGAGGGAATTAAAACCAGCGATCATATTCTGAGGATTAGGGTTAAGACTAACTTTTAGAACCCTTGTCCCCATCGTGAACGATGGGGCAGTGGTGTTCTTCTTGCTTCTGAATATAGGCCTTGACTCTCTTCACTTCAGCGGGACTCACTGAGAATGCAGCATAGCGCTTTTGCCAGGTGAATTTATAAGGAAAAATACTGTTACTATTAATCCAATGAGATGATTCACCCTTGATTAAATTAATCATTGCAGAGATAGATCTAGTTGCAGGTTGCTCAATTAACAAATGCAGATGATCATCATATCCGCCAATTGCCAGGACCCGGAGGTTAAGTTGTTGACAATATTCCCGGATATGCTTCTGGATCCTTTCACGAACTTCTTTCACCAGAATTTTCCGGCGATATTTTGGGATCCAAATATAATGAATATAGATCCTGGTATAAGATCTGGTCATGGTTCTCCCTCCCATTTTTTGACCAATCCTGAACTGAGGCTTAATTAGGAAAACTCCAATGAAACAATATAACGTTGCAAAAGGATTAGTGGCAAGTAAGTTTAGACTCTTTTGCCCCATCGTTAACCCCATCGTTAACGATGGGGTTAACCTGCCGGTCTCTTTGCTCATTCTTATCCTAACCTCCGCAGTTTTTCTCAACAACGCATTTTCCCAGGACGCCAATTACTGGACCCATCAGTTCGGTTCACGCTCTACTTTGCTGGGTGGTGCGGTGGTCGGTAGCGTGTTGGATCTCAGCGGCACCTACTATAATCCCGGTGGTCTGAGCCTGATCGATGATCCGGATGTACTCCTCGCAGCAAAAGTGTTTGAATATCCCAATTACTATTTAACTGCCCCTTTCGAGAGCGCTAAACGACTGAATTCTTCACGGTTGGGACCAGCACCTTCTATTGTGGCAACTATGTTTAATTTTGACTGGCTGGCAAACCATCGCCTGGCACTCTCCTACTTCACCCGCTATGACGTAAAGCTGGATCTATCCAATGTGGAAATAATTTCAGGTGACGGATCACCACTCCCATCAAATGGAGGCCATCTCATTACCAATTTTCAGTTAAGTGAAAGATTAAACGATCCATGGTTCGGAATCACCTGGTCATATAAATATCATCAGAGAGTTGGTGTTGGTGTAACTCAGTATTTAACCTTCCGCAGCCACCGCGCCCAAATCCAGAGCAACACCGAAGTCATCACTTCAGATAATGAAATCTACCTGGCCTGAATTCCAGAGAATACAATTATAAGTCGTACGGGTTATTATGGAAACTCGGTATCACCTTCGATTTTATGGGATTTACTTTTGGTTTAACGGCAACCACACCTTCCCTGAGGCTTTACGGGAATGGTTCCATCGGACTGAACCAGACAACGATCGGACCGGATCTTGACGGTGACGGTAATTTGGATACAGATGTGATTGCCGATTACCAGGAAGACCTTAAGTCCAAATATAAGAACCCTTTTTCGGTGGGACTCGGTACCACGGTAACGATTCAACGAACCCTGATTTATCTGAGCGCCGAATGGTTTAACGGGATGCCTGCCTATAATGTGATGGAAGGCGACCCGTTTGTCTCCCAGATCAGTGGAGATACATTAGAGAACAGGATAACACATGAATTGGCTGAGGTACTCAATATTGGGATCGGTTTACAGCACTCCCTCAATGAAAACATTTCGCTGAATGCCAGTTTTACCACTGATTTTTCTGCCAGAAAATCCGGTTCGGAGACTAACCTTTCCATCGCTTCCTGGGATGTTTATCATATTATGCTGGGAACCACTTTCCGGGTAAAACAGTCTGAATTCACCCTGGGCGTGGGATATGCTTACGGAAACGAAACTTTCGGTATTGTTCTTCCCTATTCCGACCGCAACCTGATCGATAACCTGGGTCAGGAGTTGGATGATATGAAATTTTCCTATCAGAACATCAAATTTGTCTTCGGATTTACAATTTAATGTGTTTATCTTTTGTCGGGCCACAAAGTTTTTTAATGTTTAGCATAATGGTCGAAAACCCTGTTTACTTGAAAGATCGTATAAATTAGGGAAAAACGAAATCCAGAATTTCCGTGAGAAATTGTATAGGAATATACTGTACAAGGAGGATCTCCCATGTTTAGACTAAATTACTGTATCATGCTGGTTATCCTTATGAGCTGTGTGTATCTGGCGGTCCCTGCACAGGAAAGTCA
>CBDUVK010000374.1:0-2900 GCA_965370645.1 uncultured bacterium | reverse complement strand
GCTGAAACGGTGAAACGATCCCGGCTCTTCGTAGATCAGCGAGAGGCCTGCCTGAAAGAGGCGGGAGATATTATGATACCATTGAAGCAGGGAATCATTGATGAGCACCACATCCTGGCAGAGATCGGGGAAGTAGCCGCAGGTTCTAAGGAGGGTAGAGCATCAGAAAATGACATTACATTTTTTAAGTCGGTGGGCAATGCAGTACAGGATCTGGCAATGGCTGACCTGGTCTATGGAAAAGCAGTGAAAAATAAAATAGGCCAGTTCTTGGAACTCTAATATCTACTAACCTCGGAGAAGCTATGTTTAAGAATCATCCCAAGGGAATGGTGGTACTGTTTTTCACCGAAATGTGGGAGCGTTTCGGTTTTTACATCATGATGGCCATATTCGTTTTATATATGGATAGAGAGTTTGGTTGGTCTGACTCTAAGAAGGGTGACTTTTATGGATTATTTTTACTGGGTGTCTATTTTTTGCCGGTACTGGGAGGCTGGCTGGGGGATAAATTCTTAGGTCAGATTAATACGATTCGATTTGGCTCAATTTCCATGGTTTTCGGTTACATTGCCCTGGCCCTCTCGGCCAGCGAACGCCTGGCTTTCTTTTATTTGGGTCTGATCCTGGTGGCTTTTGGTACCGGCATTTTTAAGGTCAATATGTCTGTGCTGGTGGGTAATCTATACCGGGAAAAGGTCCATTTGAAGGATGCCGGCTTTAATATATATTACATGGGTGTTAATGTAGGTGCGGCACTGGCTCCACTGGTTGCCACCCTTTTCGGAATTGTCTTTGATAGTTACCGGATCTCTTTCTGGGCAGCTGCGGTTGGAATGAGCCTTTCTCTCATCGTCCTGCAGATGGGGAAATCTCACCTCTTTGAAGCCGATACCAAAATATCACCACTAACAGATCATTCCGGAGAATCGCATTCCGGGGTGAAAAAAATTCCAAAGGAAGAAGAGGTACAGCGAGTCATTACCCTGGTAATACTCTTTTTGATCGTGATATTTTTTTGGATTGCCTTCTATCAGAACGGTTTTGCATTAACACTATTCGCCAAACGTTCTACGCTGGAATCCCCGATTCTGCGGCCGGAGACATACCAATTCTTTAATCCCTTGTTTATTTTGATATTAACTCCCCTGCTTCTCTCCTATTTTAGTTTTAGAAATAAAAAGGGTAAGGAACCGTCAACACCTCTGAAAATATTTTATGGTCTGTTGATCATGGGATTTTCTATGCTGGTAATGGTCCTGGGTTCCTGGATGGGCGGAAATGCTGATATCAATATTATGTCTCCCGCCTGGTTAATTTCTACTTACCTGGTGATAACACTGGCGGAGATATTGATTTCACCTATAGGACAGTCTTTTGTTTCCAAAGTTTCCCCACCCAGGATTCAGGGACTCATGATGGGATTCTGGTTTGGAGCGACAGCGGTAGGCAGCTTCAGTTCGGGAATATTTGGAAAACTGTACAGCTCACTTCCTCATCATCAATATTTCCTTATTCTGTCAGGTCTGCTGTTTTTCTCCGCTATCCTGGTTTTATTAGCCTTTAAAAAACTGAAAAAATTTGCTGATTAATCGAAGAAAGGAAATCATATGCTGGTTCAGGAAAAAGTACAGCAAGCGAAAGAATTATTGAAAGAATTTGATATTGACTGCTGGATTACCTTTGTACGCGAGAGCCAGATCAATGGCGATCCTACCCTGGCATATCTGGTAACAGCCGATGTTACCTGGCATTCTGCTTTCATTATCACTAAACAGGGAAAAACCTGTGCCATTGTTGGTAAATACGATCAGAAGACCGTGGAAGATACCGGAGCGTATGATGAGGTGTATAGTTTTGTGGAAGGTATTAAAGGTCCGTTACTTGACTATTTGAAAAAAACTAATCCCTCACATATTGCCATTAACTATTCGGAGGATAGTGAAATATGTGATGGATTGACCCATGGTATGTATTTAACCCTCCATCGTTTTTTAAAGGAAATTGGATTTGAAGATCGTCTGATTTCTGCTGAGAGAATTGTCTCAGCTTTGCGTGAAAGAAAAAGTTCAACTGAGATCTGCTACATGAAAGAAGCAATTCAAACAACTCTCGAAATCTTCGATGAGGTCACCCCTTTTATTCGGGTGGGCAGGACTGAAAAGGAGATTGCAGCTTTTATGAAATCGAAAGTGAAGGAAAGAGGATTAAGACTTGCCTGGGAAGAAACGGTCTGTCCGGCAGTGTTTACCGGTCCTGAAACAGCAGCCGCCCATTACATGCCAACCGATCGAAAGGTTGAAACCGGACAAGTCCTGAACATGGATTTTGGAGTAAAGTCGAATGATTACTGTTCGGATCTGCAACGTACATTTTATATAAAAGAGACCAATAGCTCAGAGGTTCCAGCTGAAGTTCAAAAGGGTTTTGATGTGATTCGGGAAGCAGTCGAAAAAAGCCGGCTGGGAATGAAGCCGGGCGTTACCGGAGAAGCAATCGATAAGATTGCCCGCGATATTATCGTATCAAACGGTTATGAGGAATTTCCGCATGCGTTGGGACATCAGGTGGGCCGCTTTTCCCATGATGGTACAGCCTTACTGGGTCCGGCCTGGGAAAAATACGCCCAAAAACCCTATCAAAAATTAGAAGAGGGGATGGTATTTACCATTGAACCTCGCCTGACAGTACCGGATAGGGGAGTAGTGACGATTGAAGAGATGGTTTTGGTAACAGATTCCGGTGCGGAATATCTATCAAAACCTCAGGAAAAGTTGATAATCATATAGTTGTAACCTGCTGTGCGAAATGGATTAAGATGATATTCCATCATGGCGTATACACTAATATCGTTGTTCTCCAGCATTCAGGATGATGTAACTTAAAATGGGCTAAAGCCC
>CBDUVK010000373.1:0-2906 GCA_965370645.1 uncultured bacterium | reverse complement strand
TTCATGCATCTGGCAGGAATCCAGTAATACTCCTAATATCGTCCATGATGCATAGATCCCGGCATTCCCTGCCGGGATTACATCCCCTGTATATGTCATTCCTACTTGTCCCACTGGGACATCCTTCTGGCAGAGATCCAGAAATATACCCATTATCATCCCTGATACCTGATTACCCAAGTTTATAAATTTAGAATTGGCCTTCAGGAAAAATCGCTGGAAATTTCGGAGCGTCCATTTCCTACTTCCATTTTTTAACGAGGGGAGGTTGTCTTTAGACGGATGCATAAGTCAGGAAACAGATTCACTCGCTGGCGTGCAGAGGATGACAATTTCCCAATCCATGTCATTCCTGCATGCTTTTAGCAGGGATCCACATATTCCATCCAAAAATCATAATTTCCAATCTCTTCTTTGACTTTATCAGGAATTTATCACTATATTATCTAAAGCCTTTCAAAACTTATACTCAGAGGACAACACCTATGGAAAAAGAAACCATCGATCTTCGTAATTTAATGCTGATGATTAAAGAGAAGAAAGAGATAGAGTGCACCCTGGCGTTGGAATTTGATTGTAAGATAGAGGTAGAGAATATTGAATCCTTGATCAAAGTCATCAATTATGCCATAAATTATATAAGTCAGCTAGCAAATCAACCGATGCAGATCTCGCTGTATGCTGGTTATAGTGAACATACCTTGGTCTTCACGGCCTTCACTGCCGCTACAGAATTTCCCTCCATCAGTGAAAATGTATCGAAGGCGCTGGTACCCTACAATGCCACCATTAGTTTTGATGGAGAAGCGGGGAAATTTGCCCAGATAAAACTCACCTTTCAGAAAGAACAGACCTTAACTGAAACTCCACCTCCGGCCTAATACATCTCATAGTGCATCCCTTAATACCAGATAATATACTTTTTTTATCATAAATATCTGACTATCATCAAAGACCTGTAACCTGTAATCGTTTTCGAGTAATGATATAGGCGATCCAGAAAATAACAGCAAACAGTGCATACACCATGGCACTTTGGGGAGCTTCAATAATTAACCAGTAGGTTTTTTCTTCAATGGCCAAAAATGAAAATGGCACCAGTGAGAAGAAAATGGCAAATCCCAGCAAATATGATCTTAATTTTATCATTTTCTTGGTTTTCAAGAGCGATTTCATTTCAACCTCCATTTTTTTGGGTGATGATATGTCATTAGGAAACAAGTTATTAGAACCTCCCTTTACCTGTTTGGCAATTTCGGGATCTGATTCAATGAATTTTTCAACCAATTTTATGGTATCCTTACTGGCTTCTCCTGATAGATACAAAGGTAAAAGATCGAAGATGACCTCACGAGTTACTTTCATCAATGGAATCCTCCATTTTTGATTTATATAAACTAATTTTTAATCTCGCCCGGTGGATTTTTACTTTTACAGCCGAAATTGATAGTCCCGTTGATTGGGCAATTTCTTCGTAAGATAGACCAGACTGCGCTCTCATGATAAGAACCGTCCGGTCCACTTCGGGTAATTGCTGCAGTGCTCTTAGGGTAGTTTCCAATTCTAACCGGGATTCTACAATTTCGACCGGCCCAGGCTGCGAATCGGGAAGGGTTTCATCAATCGGATGCAATCTTCGGTTCTTTCTCTGTTGCTTTATGAATAGATTTCGGGCGATGGTAAAAAGATAGGACTTCAGAGATCTGGCCCTCAACTCACCTCTCATGATCCAGGCCCTGGCAAAAGTCTCCGCTGTAATATCTTCTGCATCCGATGCGCTTCCACAGAGCCAAAACGAAAAGCGATATACATCGTCAAAATACCTATTGTATAAAGAATGAAAATTTATCATCTGATCGTCCATACAAACATAATATCCATTAGTCAGCAAAAAGTTACAGATAGTTATCTAATTTATGATTTTGAAGACAGGATTAACTATGAGAAGTTGAAGATATTCATCTGGGTAGACGACGGACTTCACGTCCGTCGATCAACGCGCGTAAAGCGCGTTGTCTACCAGCATTCAACAGTTTTCTATTCCTTTTGATTCGTTAGTATTAACATATTAAATTCAAAGCAGAACGTTTTTAAATTGCTTATATATATCCTATGCCAACCAATCTACCGCCAGAATACTTCAACGCCGAGGAACACTATAAGCAGGCCTCCACTAATCAGGAGAAAATCGATCGGTTGGAAGAGTTGATTGGTACTATTCCTAAACACAAGGGGACCGATAAACTGCGCGCCGATCTGCGCCGCAGGCTTTCAAGACTCAAGGAATCGGCAGAAAAGGGAAAGAAAACCGGAAAACATGAATCCACTTTCCATATTGAGAAAGAAGGGTCAGGCCGGGTAATTCTGGTTGGTCTGCCCAATGTAGGAAAATCTTCCCTGATTGCAACAATTACCCATGCCAAACCTACAATATCAGAAGCGCCCTTCAGCAGCTGGACACCCACTCCCGGCATGATGGAATGGGAACATGTACAAATTCAATTGATCGATACCCCACCGCTGAATCGCGAGCATATGGAATCGGAGCAGTTCGATCTCATCCGCAGTGCCGATCTGCTCTTGCTGCTGGTCGATTTGCAGGCCGATGCCATGCAGCAGCTGGAAGATGCACGGGACATTTTACTGGAACACCAAATTCCAATTCGGTGTCGGCAGAATGTCGATAAGATACTCGCCAGTCAGCCATTTATTCCCGTTCTGGTTGCTATCAATAAATGTGATGATGAGTCCTTTGCTGAAGATCTCCAGCTTTTCCTGGAATTGTCCCAGTGTGACTGGCCCACGGTAGCCATATCAAGTACTACCGGCTATCTGTTGGATGAACTGCAAACAAACATATTCCGTGAACTGAATATTATTCGGGTCTATTCAAAACCCCCGGGCAA
>CBDUVK010000372.1:0-2924 GCA_965370645.1 uncultured bacterium | reverse complement strand
TTAAATGCCTTTGAACGTATTAAGATTTTACCCCTGATGATGTGGGTTAAAAAGACGGAAACCGGGGATATCTCTGAAAATAATGGATTTGCTGCCGAAAGAAATCCGGCCCTGTGGAGCAAATTTATTGCCGAGGATAACTATTGTCCCGGAAGAAGCTGTAAATATTATAAAGACTGTTTCCTGTGGCGAGCCAGAAATAATGCCAAAGATGCCCATCTGGTGCTGGTGAATCATTCTTTACTTTTTTCGGATCTGGCCTCAGACCATACTGTACTGAATGAATATGTCAATGTTATTATTGACGAGGCCCACAACATTGAAAAGGTTGCCACCGAATACCTTGGTCTGCAAATTACAATTTGGGATTTCCGGGAGATCTTTCAGAAATTATTCACTAAAGAACGATATGAAACCGGAATATTAATACAACTACGAAAAAGAATACAATTAAGCGATATGGAAGCTGCTCAGAAAGAGCTGATTTTTGGGCATATCGATTCCTTGATTCCTCTGATAAAAACTTCATGGGTGGTGGCCCAGGGATTTTTCAAAGAACTCACGCTGCAACTGCGATCCCTGAATCCCGAAAGTACCTCAAACGATTATAATGTGCGTATTAGATACCGACAAACTGATGGCATTTATGAAAAACTTGAAGCGTATTTCATTGAAATAAAAGATTATTTAAATAAGTTATTTCAAGGTGTCCATGATTTACTGGAAATGTTGCGTGAGGTGCCTGCAGATAGTTTTACATATCAAAAACAGGTTTACCAGGAGTTACTTGCTCAGTACACTAAGCTTGATAATCTAAGCAATGGTCTGAATTTTCTGATCAGAGCCGAATGGGAAGACTGGGTATATTGGTATGAGCTGCCGACACGTTCTGATTCGGATGATAGTCGTCTCTATTCTGTACCGCTCAAAATTTCTGAAATCTTGCAGGAGAAATTCTATATCAAATTGAAATCGGCAGTTTTTACCTCAGCAACTCTTACCGTAGGCAAGAAATTTGACTATTTTAAAGAACGAATTGGTCTCAGCACTCTTGAACCAGACAAAATCCAATCAACCATGCTGGATTCCCCCTTTGATTATTCAAAGCAAGTTTTGTTTCTCATCCCTTCATTCTTTCCAGATCCCCGGGCGGCAGATTATCGCAATTCACTCAAAGAATTTTTGGAACAGTTATCGAAGGAACAACCAAGGGGAACCCTGGTGCTTTTCACTTCCTATTCCGTGCTCAATGATACCTACAATGCACTCTATCTCTCCTTTGAATCTGAAAAAATTCCTCTGCTGGCACAGGGGAAAAGTGGGGGCCGCCATGCAATAATCAATGAATTTAAAAAAAACTCACCATCTTTTTTATTTGGCACGGATAGTTTCTGGGAGGGAATCGATGTTCCCGGGCAGGCACTGGAATTGCTGCTATTGACCAAAATACCATTCGATGTACCCACTGATCCGATTATTCAGGCAAAAGCTGAAATGATTGAACGGGAAGGTGGGAATCCTTTCATGGATTATACTGTACCGGAAGCAGTCATTAAATTCCGACAAGGTTTTGGTCGCCTGATTCGTTCGACTTCAGATACCGGAGCGGTTATTATTCTTGATAATCGAATCATTAAAAAAATCTATGGAAGAGTATTTTTAGAGTCGCTTCCGGTAGCAGCAACTATCTCTCATGATCCGGAAGAAATGGGGGAAATATTGTTAAATTGGTTTCAAAGTATAGGGAGACCGACTTGAAAGTTCTAACAGGATTAGATGTTATAAAAGATCAGGATTTTTCATATCTAAAAGGTAAGTCAATCGGCGTCCTGTGTAATCAGGCAACTATCGATCATCAATACAGGCATATTTTACAATTACTGTTACCGCTCCATCAAAAAGGGATCCTTAAAATACAGGCAGTTTTCGGCCCCCAGCATGGCCTGTGGGGGCATACCCAGGACAATATGATTGAATGGGAGGGTTTTAAAGATCCCTCCACTGATCTTACCATTTACTCACTCTACGGGAAACATCGTAAACCGACTGACACCATGCTGGCTGAACTTGATATCATGTTGGTGGATCTTCCTGATGTCGGCTCACGTTATTATACCTTTATCTGGACCATGGCGCTGGTCATGGAAGCCTGTACCGAAAAGAAAATTCCCATGATTGTGCTCGACAGACCAAATCCGATCAATGGCGATATGAGTGAAGGTACAATCCTGGAGAATGAATATCGAAGTTTTGTGGGATTATATCCACTTGCGCAGCGTCATGGTATGACTATTGGAGAAATTGCCACATATATTCAACAGGAATACATGCCCCAGCTTCCGCAACAAATCATCTTGATGAAAGGATGGTCCCGTAAATTATATTTTCCGGAGACCGATCTTCCCTGGGCGATACCGTCACCCAATATGCCAAATTGGGAAACAGCATTGGTATATCCGGGGATGTGTCTTTTGGAAGGGAGCAATCTTTCGGAAGGCCGGGGAACAACACGACCTTTTGAAATGTTCGGTGCGCCCTGGATTGATGGAAGGAAATTATGTGATAAACTCAACTTGTTAAACCTTCCGGGCGTTTTCTTCAGGCCGGTACAGTTTTTACCTACTTTCCAAAAGTATCGGGATAAAATTTGTGAAGGTGGTTTCATTCATATCACTGATAGGCAGATTTTCCTACCGGTCCTTACCGGTATTGCTCTGTTGATGGAAATCATGGCAACTTATCAAAATCATTTTCGTTGGAATGATCCGCCTTATGAATATGAATATCAGAAGAAGCCTATTGATATCCTTCTTGGGAACGGCTGGTTGAGGCCCATGATGGAAGAGCAGAAAAGTCTATCTGAAATCCAACAAAAAATGCTTACAGAGTGTCGCGAATTTGAGACGATCCGACAGAATTATCTT
>CBDUVK010000371.1:0-2932 GCA_965370645.1 uncultured bacterium | reverse complement strand
GAATTCGCTGGATTGTGTAATCTTCGATTCGATGATACCAATCCCCTGAAAGAGGAGGAGGAATACATTCGTTCCATCCAGGAAGATATTCGCTGGCTCGGATTTGACTGGGAAGACCGCCTCTATTTTGCTTCGGATTATTTTGGGCAATTATATGAATGGGCTGTTCAATTGACCAAACAGGGAAAAGCCTACGTGGATGATCTGACCGCGGATGAGATTCGGGAGTATCGGGGCACTCTTACCGAACCCGGAACAGAAAGTCCCTACCGAAACCGTCCTATTGAAGAAAATTTGGACCTTTTTGCACGGATGAAGGCAGGCGAATTCAAGAATGGTGAGAAAGTTCTCCGGGCAAAAATTGATATGGGTTCGCCGAATTTGAATATGAGGGATCCTGTATTGTACCGGATTTTACATGCAGATCATCCCAGAACAAAGCATGAGTGGTGCATTTACCCCATGTATGACTGGGCTCATGGACAGTCTGACTCCATTGAAGGTATAACGCACTCTATCTGTACCCTGGAATTTGAGGATCACCGGCCGCTTTATGATTGGTTTATTGAGCAGCTGGGGATTCATGCGCCGCAACAGATTGAATTTGCCCGTTTGGAACTTACTCATACTATCCTGAGCAAGAGGAAGCTTCTAAAACTGGTGCAGGAAAATTATGTGGATGGCTGGGATGACCCACGCATGCCCACCCTTTCCGGTTTTAGGAGACTGGGTTATACACCGGCGTCAATTCGTGATCTGTGTGAACGGGTTGGAGTAGCGAAGAGCAACAGCACCGTCGAAATATCCATGCTGGAGCATTGCTTGCGCGAGGAATTAAATAAAACCGCTCCGCGGGTTATGGCAGTATTGCGTCCCTTAAAGGTTATACTTACCAACTATCCGGAAAATCACATCGAAGAACTGGATGCAGAGAATAATCCGGAAGATCCCAGCATGGGTCAGCGAAAAATTCCGTTTTCCCGGGAATTATACATAGAGTGCACGGATTTTATGGAAGATCCGCCCAGGAAATTCTTCCGACTTGCACCTGGAAGGGAAGTCCGCTTGAAGCATGCCTATATTATCAAATGCGAAAAGGTAATCAAGGATCCGAATTCAGGGGAGGTAACCGAATTGCATTGCACCTTCGACGCTGAAACAAAAAGCGGATCGACAGCTGAGGGCCGAAAAGTAAAGGGGACCCTGCATTGGGTATCAACAACTCACGCAGTCCCGGCTGAAATCCGACTGTATGATCATCTGTTCACAAATCCTGATCCTAATGACGCGCCGGAGGGGGAAGACTTTATAAGTAATCTGAACCCAAATTCACTGGAAATTTTGAACGGTTACATCGAACCTTCTTTGGAAAATGCTAAAGCTGGCATGCACTTTCAATTTTTACGTCAGGGCTATTATTTTGTGGATACTAAACATAGTCACCCCGGGAAGCCGGTTTTCAATCGTACGGTGTCTCTCCGCGATACTTGGGCCAGAATTCAGAAAAGTCAAAATAGAGGCGGAGCATAATTTTTAAGCATAAATATTTTGAAACAAGACTAGTGCCAAAGTTACTGAAAAATATTTTAAATTGTCATTCCTGAAGAAGTTAACTATTCCGCAAGTAGAAAATGTGGTCATCTCGACCGACTGAGCACCTAAATGTTTCAGGATTAAATTGTATTATATTTTATAATGTTTGGTGCTCGGGAGTGGAGAGATCTTTTGTATTTGATATTTTTTGTTTACCCTAACCCCAGCCCTTCCCCTGCCGGCAGGGGAAGGGAGATAGGGATAGGGTACTATGAAATTTAATACAAACAGATATTGTAAAATGTTTTCTTCGAGGGAGTATTATAGTTAATGATTTGCTAGGTTAACTTGATTTATGATTTGATCTTAGCCTGCTTTCCTTGATTTTCTGGTTGTAAAAAACCATCTGATAATAAAAATGATCACCACGGCTATAATTGCGATAATGACGGTCCGGTTGTATAGTTTTAAAAACGAAACGATTTCTTCCCAATTGCTACCCACAACTGATCCAAGATAAATCAATCCTCCATTCCAAACCGCACAGCTAATTAAGGCTAGAATAAATACCGGAATAACCTGCATTTTCGATAATCCCGCAACTATTGAGATAACCGATCGGGCACCCGATAGAAACCGGTTAAAGAGGATAATCCAGTAACCGTATTCATGAAACCATATCTCTACTTTGTCAATTTTTGTTCTGGAAAGCCATCTGGGTTGATATTTTTCGATAATCTTCCATTCCACCCAGAAAGCCAATCCATAAATAGACATGAATCCGAGAATGCTGCCGGCTGTGGTTGCTATATAAACCCCCCAAAAATTCAAAGCTCCTGTTCCGACCAGATAGGCACCCAGGATAGTGACGGTATCTCCGGGAATAGGTGGCAAAACATTCTCCACAAAAGCACTGATAAACAGGACCAGGTAGGCCCAGAGCGGATCGGCAGTTTGCAGTGTAATTAAAAATTGTTCCATAAATGATTCAGATAATCAGTCTGCTATAGAAAAAGCCTGAATATATTAAAAATTCAGGCTTAGATAAATTACACAATTATATCTGATCCTTACTCAATTTCCACGAACAGGATCCGGTTATCCAGGGGATCCTGAAATCGAGTTGATCGACAAATAAATTTAATGACCTGGCCGGGTTTAAGATCCCGGATTTTGCTCTGGAAGTCATCTTTGTCTTCAATCGGCTGATCATCCAGCATGTAGAGAATAAACCCGGAATAAATTCCTCCATTGTTAGCCGGACTGCCTGCTTTGACATCATTGACAAATACCCCATTATCGAGGTTAGAATTTCTTTTCTCGACCTGGGTCAAGTCTCTTATTTCCATTCCAAGGTTTTTGAATATCTTTTTCTGGTTATTGTTAGTGCTCTGATCGA
>CBDUVK010000370.1:0-2945 GCA_965370645.1 uncultured bacterium | reverse complement strand
AGATTTTCAGTCATTCTGCTCACTGGAATTTCTAACGATTTTTCCTGAAGATCGATTCTGCAGAAATGATACTTTTAATCCAGACATAAAAAATTTTAATAACAATAACGGAGATAGAAGGATGTGTCAAATCTTTTTAGCAGGGGGTGATTTGAGTGCAATGATATGGATGGTAACACCAATGGCGATCAGCAACAGTAAAATCTGGATAAACAATATCTTCACAACACTAAATATCGCATAACTCATGGTGATCCATAGTAAGGCTAAAACCAGAATTTTGGAAGGCAGACTCATGGCGCGGTGCTCACGGTAATTCCGGATATAATTCCCAAAAAGACGGTGATTCATCAACCAGTGATACAAACGTTCAGAACTTCGCAGGAAACAGGCAGCAGCCAGCAGCAGGAATGGAGTGGTGGGCAAGAGCGGCACAAAAACACCAACCGCACCCACACCGAGAGAGGTTAAACCGGCTATTATATATAACCATTTTTTAATATAAGTATTTTTCATTGATTCTTTCATTAACACACTAATTTGAATAAACTAATTCATTTTGCAGATACGTTAACCCACCCCCTGCCCCTCCCTAATGTAATAAGGAGGGGAGAAAGGCCTGCCTTCAGCAGGCAGAGAAGGGTAAAATCATGAAATAAATCTGTGCTATTCCGTTAAATCCGTGTCATCCGCGTTCTATTACAAAAGGATAATTCTAACTAATTTCCAGATTACCGGTTAACCGCTCAATCTCCAGACGGGTGATACGGGATTGAAAGCGGGCAATGATGAGGATGATCTGGGCCCGATTCAGATTAACCTGGGCATCCCGGTATTCCAGAAAAGTGGAGGAGCCAATATCATATCTGTCTTGCTGGAGCTGTAAATTTTGCCGGGCGGCCACCACATTCTGTTCTTCCAGTTCGATGAGTTCCAGGCGTTTAAAAAATGTCTGGTATATTTCGCGCAGCAATCCCTCCAGTTGATTACGGGTATCCCGATAGGCCAATTCATAACTTTTCGCATCGATCCGGGCATTTTCCAACTCAATTTTATTGCGAAATCCGTTGAACAGATTCCAGCTCAGATTTAAACCGATCAATCCATCCTTACTTTGAGTACTTATATCCTCTCCCTCAAAACGGGTGCTCCCGGAAATAGTTCGATCTGCATAACTGTAGCTGCTGCTGAACGAAAGCCGCGGCGAGAAATTGGATTTTGCAAGTTTGACTTCCTGACTGGAAATTTCGGTGCTTTTCTGGGCAACGATGAGTCCGCTGTTCCGCTCCAGGGCCAGTGCCAGCAATTCATCATATGATGGAGTAAGCGGGGGAATGTTGATTTCATTATCCACCGTGATATCCGTATCAGGTTTCTGACCTAATGATATGTTTAAATCATTCAAGGCAACAGTAACCCGCAGTTCCTGGTTAATGACAGATCCTTTATCACTGTTATAAGACACCTGGGCATTAAGAAAATCAGTGGATGATGCACCCCCTACATCCCGGCGGACCCTCTCTTTATTCAGGCGGGTCTCTGATATCTCCAGGGTATTTCTGGCCACCTCCAGCAGCTGTTCCTGCTGAACCAGGTTAAAATAGGCCGCAAGAATTCCGACAATGCTGTTTTCTATGATATTCCTGGCCTGTGCCTCTCCCAATTCAGCCAGACGGTTAAAGCGTCCTTTATCAACAAACATTCTAAATCCATCAAAAAGAGTCCAGTTCAGGAGAATTTGACCACCCCAGGATTCAGCTCTTGAATTCCCGAAACTAAAAGGGGAGTTGGTTTCCTGCTTGGAATCAAGATACTGAGCATTACCCAATACATCCAGACTTGGCAGAAATCCAGCGGTACCCAACCCTCTGTTGTTCTCTGCGATTCGGGCATCATTGCGTGCGATTTGAATATCAAAATTGTTTTTTAAGCCAAGTCGAATTGCATCTTCAATCGTCAAAACCTGTTGCGCCTGCAGGCTAAATATTAAAAGCAGCAGGAATAAAAAGACAGTTTTCATATTCATATTCCTTTTATGGTTGTAAAACATCCCACTCCGCATATAACTCATTTAGCAGGTTTCTTCCAACTGCTGTACAGCCGGTTCAACAGATTCGCTGGCAAACACTTTATGCCTGATAATTTTCAACCAGAGACAACGCAGTTTATTCACCACCAGGAACAGTGCAGGAAGAATCAATAACAGGATAACCGTGCCGAAGACCAGGCCATAGGCGACAGAGACGGCCATGGGAATCAGAAACTGGGCCTGCCGGCTGGTTTCCAGTAGCAACGGAGCCAGTCCTAATGCAGTGGTCATGGTGGTCAGAATAATAGGACGTAAACGCGAGATGCCGGCATTATAGACCGCATCGAATACTTTTTGTTTAGTCCGCAAGTTTCGGTTAATCTGATTTACCAGTACGATGCTGTCATTGATAATAATACCAGAGAGTGCAATTATTCCGTAAATCGAAAGGGTATTCAGCTGAATTCCCTGGATCCCATGTCCCCACACAGCCCCCAGAATACCGATCGGGATGAGCGAAAAGATCATTCCCGCTTGAGCATAGGATCGGAAAACGAGTATTACCAGAATAAACATACCGATCAGGGCCAGTGGAAAGGCTGCCCGGAGAGATCGCAGAAATTTTTGTCGATCTCGTGATTGCCCTTCATAGGATACCTGCACTCCTTCAACCTGTGACAGAACACGCGGGACGATAATATTGCTGATCTCCGCCAGAATGGGAGGAACATCCAATTGCTCATCAGACAGGTTCGCTTCAACCTTGATCTCCCTACGCCGGTCCAGGTGATGAATAGTAGTAATACCCCGCTCAATATTATATTCTGCCAGTTCACTGAAAGGATACTCTGCTCCTTCGGGAGTGCGGATGCGCATACGATCCAGGAATCCCAGCGCAGCCCGGTCTTCCGGCCGG
>CBDUVK010000369.1:0-2956 GCA_965370645.1 uncultured bacterium | reverse complement strand
CATTTTTATTCGCAAATCCTTGTGATCCACTATACGAGCTTAAACCAGAAATGTTGTTGGCTTAAATAGATTCATGATTTTTATTTAAGGGCTTGAATAAACATACTTTCTAGTATGCATTCTCTCCTCTTACAATTGCCATTATGGTCATAAGAATAATCTTTATATCAAACCAAAGGGACCAGTTTTCAATATAAAAAACATCATAACGGGTTCTATCTTCAATGGGAGATTGGCCCCTTAAGCCATTGACCTGAGCCCATCCGGTAACACCACTGCGCACCCGGTGACGTTCCGCGTATTTAGGGATACTCTGTTGGAACTCATCTACAAATATTTTCCTCTCCGGTCTTGGCCCAACCAAACTCATCTCTCCCTTCAGAACATTTATTAGCTGTGGCAGTTCATCAAGGCTGCTTTTGCGCAGGATTTTTCCAATCCATGTTACCCGCGGATCATTTTCCTTCGCCCAAATCGGTCCCGTTTTACTTTCCGCATCTACAATCATGGACCGAAATTTGAACATGGTAAATTCTTTTCCATCCAGACCTACCCGTTTCTGCCTGTAAAAAATAGTGCCTTTCGATGAAATCTTAATCAAACAGGAAATGAGGAACAAGAGTGGCGAGAGTAATAGCAGTCCGATGAACGAGAGAAGAAGATCAAAACTGCGTTTGATGAATCCCTGCCACCCGGAGAACGCGACCGATTTTAAGCGAATAACCGGAGTACCGACAATTTCAAATGAACTTGTACGAGAGGTAATTATATTGAGGATGTTAGGAATAAAAAACAATTCAATATTCCTCCCTTCTGAAATTTCCAGAATTTCCAAAACCTTATGATCATCGCTCGCTTCAAAAGTAAGAAGTAAGGCATCCGGAGATAATTGTTTTATTAAGGCAGACATATCCTGAATCCTTCCCAGATGTGAGATCTCAATACTATCAATCTTCTTCTCACTAAAATATCCCAAAATCTCAAAAAATTGATTTTTATCCCCCTGTATCTGGGAATAATAATATGGGATCGTCTTAGCTGAACCGACCAGGATGAGTTTCTGGACACTATATCCTTTTGGGATCAGGAAATTTCTCTTAAAGCGATGGAAAACGTAGCGGGCAACCAACCCAAAAATGTTAGTATTTATAAACATGAAGAAAAAAGTCAATCTTGAATATGAAAATTCCCGGTATAGGAAAGCCACGCTCATGGCAACCAAAATTCCCAGAAAACAGGTTTTAAGTAAAACCGGAATTTCCCGCACAAAACTGGAAAAAAACCGGGTTCGATAAGAGTGCTCAAAAGAATAGAGAGTAATATAAACCGCTGTTAAAAAAAGTGATGCGATAAAATACTGTTCGAAAGGAGGATATCCTTTGGTTACCGGGAAGATATATTGAATGGGAGACTGAAAACGCAAATAATACGAGAACACAAATGCAGACTCTAATGCAAATGCATCGGTCAATATTTTCAGAAAGGGGATAAGTAAATTTTTTCTAAAGATCCGGGGATTCATTTTTTTGATTTTTCCTAAAAAAATCAGCTGATTTTTTCTGAATGAAGTCCTGTAGCTTCTTTTTAAACTGTGCCCGATCAAATTTCATTGCATGTTGAGAAATAAAGTTGGAATCCCATCCGATTGAACCGCTCTTTTCTATTGCATCAATAAGATCCTCAGGACTTTGATGGTAAAAAAATAAGCCGGTACCCTTTTCCCCCTGAGAACTCTCAGCATCAATAATCGTTTCCAGTGCCCCACCTTTGGCATAGGCAATCACCGGTTTACCACACGACATAGCCTCCACCGGCACAATTCCGAAATCTTCCTCACCCGGAAAAATTAATACCCGGCATTTGGAATAATATTCTGCTAATATTTCATGAGGCTGCCAGTCTAAAAATTCAATATGAGATCCTGCCATTTTTTGTAAATTTCTTTTCTCCGGACCATCGCCAATAATAACCAGTTTCTGTTCCAGCTTATTATAGGCCTGTATTGCTAAATCCACCCGTTTATAGGAAACAAGAGCAGAGACAACAAGATCGTAGTTCTTGTGGGAAGGATGAGCTTTAAACAAGGAAGTTTCTACCGGTGGATACAGGACATGAGCCTCTCTTCTGTAATATTTTTTAATCCGATTTGCGACATGTTGTGAATTTGCTAGATACCAGTCTACACGATTGCTGCTACTCACATCCCAATTTCTTAGATAGTTGGCAAAGATGGGAATGACTATTCCGGATAGTCTTCCCACACGCTCTTCCCCAAAATACTCATGGTACATGTCCCATACATATCGCATGGGTGTATGCAGATATGAAAGGTGGAGTGAACTTGGTGAGGGGATTATTCCTTTTGCAACACAGTGAGATGAAGAAAGGATAAGATCGTATTCTTTTAGATTAAATTGCTCAATTGCGGTGGGGAACAGTGGGAGAAATTGGCGGTATCTGTTTTTTTTAAAGGGAAATTTATCAATAAAAGAGGTGTGGATCTCATGAGATGCAATGGACTCCGAAATAGTGCCGGGATTGTAAAGTAACGTAAATATCGGAGCTTCCGGAAAAAGTTCGCAAAATACTTCTAATACTTTCTCCCCTCCACGTTTCCCGGTGAGCCAATCGTGAACAATGGCTACTCTAAGTTGATCATTATTCATGCAATCATTAAAAAATAGTCTGTTGATATAATTTACATCAATTTAAATAATTAACAAATCGATTCAACGGTCTTTTTATAACTTTTGGTAGATTTACTTGAATGGGTTTGGTTTCATCATGTATATTATGCACAAACAACTGCTGATAGCGGGCAAAGCGATCCCCTGGTAATTGAAATAAAAGTAAATGGTAAGGAGAAAAATTGGCCCATCTCCGGCATGGTATCTCAACCGGTGCGAATCCCCCTTTGGATATCAACGTCATTATTGAAATCCCTGGCGGATCCAAG
>CBDUVK010000368.1:0-2960 GCA_965370645.1 uncultured bacterium | reverse complement strand
GTAAAACAGGATTTTGGATTTAGTGAATAGTGCTAACCTGGAAATGTCGATCTTTAATCTTCCGCATAGCGGCCACTTTGTGGTAATCCTTAGTCTTTTCCTTTTCACAAATCAAAAATTATACTGAATAAAGACCGTGGGTAAGAGATACCATTGATCATGCCGGTAGCTGGTTTCCGTAGCCAGTTTCCCGGTGACACTTCCCAAAAATCCCCGGCTGATTTCCAGCTCGCTACCCAGTTTCCAGCGGGGTGTCAGCATCCAGCCAATCTGAGGCTCTGCCTGGAATGAATATCGGGTCGCAGCAAATTCTGGATCAAAACTCGGCCAGTCGGGATGGGTGTTGTCATTACTCCAATAATCGAGATATCCATTGAAGATCAGCTTGTTTCGCCACAATTCTGCATACCAGACCAGAGTATATTGCCAGGTGAGTCCAAATTGGTATTCTCTTTTCAGTAAAAATTCAGTGGAAAACTGAAATGAACCCAGAATGAGATTGCCCAGGTTCAGACCCGCTAACCATACCCATTTAACAGGCTCTGTTCCATCATTATATTGAATCGTAATGTTAATATCCCTGCCCCGCCACTGCTTTACTCTGAAAAAACGCATGAATTCAAAATATACATCGCTTAACCCCCCTGCTTTTCGGTAACGATCAAAGTTCAGGTCGGCGAAGAAAAAGTTATATCCCAGTTTATCGAATGATAAAAACTCCTGGGTAATAGTGGGGTGGTCACGGCGGATATCGTAATGAAACTGGGTATTCAGAAACAGGGATCGTTCCTGAGCATGTATCAGAAAAGGAATATAAATGGTCAAAATATAGATGATTTTTTTCATGATGAACTACTTATATACAGAATTAATAGGTTAATCGGACGGCAGTTGATATTCGCGATAATCTTCACCTATCATTCCTGCATGTTCTCAGTTGATCAACAATTACCCACAACCTGTCATCCCTGCATGTTTTAAGCAGGGATCCAATTTCTTCTCACATCCCTAGTAATCTGGTTCCCGCCACTCCCTGGCGGGAAGACAATCTATCCTTATAAAAAACTACCATATGACATTCAAACAAAAATATAGCGGATGATAAACAACAGAGCAAAAACCGCAATCAACCAGTGAACTTCACGGGCTTTTCCGGCTAAAACCTTGATCAACGTATATGAAATGATCCCGAAGGCTATCCCTTCGGTAATGCTGAAACCACTGAACGGCATCACCACAATGGTGAGAAAAGCAGGAAAAGCCTCGCTGAAATCGTTCCATTTAATACGGGAAACGCTGCTCATCATCAGACACCCCACCGTTATAAGCGCTGGGGCAATGATGGGATATAATTGCAGATTCAAAGTACGACCATCAGAAAGTACCATCTCATAGGGATACGCACTTCCAATCATCGATACCAGGGGAGAAAAAAACAGTGCGACAATGAACAGGAATCCGGTAACAAGATTTGCTAATCCCGTACGTGCACCCTGCGATATTCCGGCTGCACTTTCAATATAACTGGTTACAGTGGAAGTTCCCAACAGGGCACCGCTGATAGTTCCCACTGCATCAGCTTGCAGTGCTTGTCTTGATCGGGGTAAGGTACCATCTTCTTTGATAAATCCGGCTTTTTCACTCACTCCGATAAGTGTCCCAATAGTATCGAACAGATCCAGGATAAAAAAGGTAAATACGATAGTCACAAACCCCACATTGAGGGCACCTGCAATATTGAGTTTAAACAGGGTTGGCAGGATTGATGGGGGCGCTGAGATGATTCCCTTGTATTGTACTATCCCCATGATTAAACCCAGCAGGGCATTTACGATGATTCCGATAATGATCGCTCCCCGAACGCCTCGGGCAGTCAATATTGCAATGAAAAGAGTACCCCACAGGGTTAATAAAACCGGAGCACTGTGCATATTACCCAGTTTCACCAGCGATCCGGGGGCATCAACCACCACCCCACCCCATTGCAGGCCCAGGAAAGCAATCAGAATTCCAATTCCCACCGCTATGGCATGTTTAAGGGGCTCAGGAACTGCTTTAATAACTACTCTCATGAAGGGAGTAAAAGACAAGAGTATAAATATAAAGCCGGAGATAAATACAGCTCCCAGCGCCACTTGCCAGGACTCCACACCGGCAGTATCACCCAGGCTCAAAGTAATCAGTGGAACAGCAGCAAAGGCGAAGAAAAAATTATGACCCATAGCGGGAGCTTGAGCAATGGGATAATTAGTGAGAAAACCCATCAAAATAGTCGCCAGCGCACTGGATATGCAAGTGGCCACAAAGACCGCGCCCGAATCCATCCCGCAAGCCCCCAGCACGGCAGGTTGCACGAAAATTATATAAGCCATGGTCAAAAAAGTGGTCGATCCACCGATGACTTCGATTCGTACTGAGGAATTCCGTTCGGTGATTTTAAAATATTTTTCAAGCATCATATTTTCCTGAATGAAAAGTGATTAAAATTTACTGGTGGGAGATGAAAATATCAAGGTTACAAATCGGAATGTGAGGTTGTTTATAATAATGCACCTCTAATCATCTGCTTTTTTCTGCACTTTAAGTATTTGCTGAATCCATTCTGCATCGTGCAAATTACCTCTCCCAATCCCCGGACATAAAGAGGTTAGTTGTTTCCAACGATATTGTGACTTCAGGTTTTCCGGCCAGAATGGGAAAGTGCGGCATTGAAGCGGACGAACCGGGTAGATTCGACATTGATTATTTTCCAGAAAGCAGCAACCTGTATCAATGCCGTCATTCAGGTGATGTCTGTTTCCATCAGTTTTACAATATGACTGTGTAAAATCATCATGACCAAGATTCAAATAATGACATATTTCCTGCACCTCGCCTTTATTGAGATATACCTTACCGCCAGGGAGACGGCAGCAGTTTCCGCAGCGGGTGCATTCAAAATGCAAACCAGCTTTATAAAA
>CBDUVK010000367.1:0-2960 GCA_965370645.1 uncultured bacterium | reverse complement strand
GGCAAGTATGTGTTTTCTCTATGTTATTTATTGGTAGTTAGGTTATGATCGATTCTAACGGACAACAGAATTGGCAGGAGATCCTGCAAAGAATCGCTTCCATACGCGAGCAGGAAGATTATTCCGGCGCAAATATCGAATTCATCCAGGAACAATTGCTCTCCTCAGACGATCGAGTCCGGGCTGGTGCTGCTTTAGCATCCGGCGGCTGCGCATTTCAACCCCTGATTCTTGACATCCTGTGTGATATTGCAGAACATGACAGTGTAGATGCGATAAGAAAAGCTTCTTTGCAGTCTCTGGGTTTGATTATACATGAAGGGGTAATGCGAAACTTTGAAAACGAAATTGGTGCTGACACAAAGATGGAATTCTATGAAGAATGGGATGAACTTCAAACTGAATCATTGCATGAAGACTATTTACGCATAAAAAATTTAGTTTTTTCAATTGTCCAGGATGATCTTGAATCGGTTTCAGTGCGGGAATCAAGTTTACTCGCCATCAGTGATCTGGGTTTTTTACAGCAAGTAAGAGAATGGATTCAAGATTTTATTTCAATGGATTCAGAATCAGCGGTAATCACAGCGCTTCAGGCTATGGGAAAGTACCCTCAATACTGGACAACCCAACTATCTGATTACCTTTCAGCTGACCAGCCGAAGCACCTGCTGCTGGAGGCTATAAGTTCAAGTTACTCTTCCAACTCATGGGAAATTGCTGAAAAAATTGAGAATCTGCTGGACTTTGAGGATCCGGATATTCTCTCTTATGCGCTTTTAACACTGGCAAATATCAATCAAACTGAACATCTGGGCGAAATATTGCATAAATTTAGTCTTCACCAAAATGAAACGGTAAATCAAGCCGCTCAGGAAGCCCTGCTCCATTTCTCCCGTAAAAATTTCAGCAATTTTATGGAAAATGAATTGGGACTTGACGAACAGTAAATCTGGCTTATATCAAAATTTCAGATTGTTAATAGAAGTATATTTAACCTCCAAGACTCAAAAACACTAAGAATGAAAGAACTTAAAAATTTATAAATAAAAGATGGAGATTTGATTCGTTCAGAAACATATCCTCCTTTTAAACTATCAATTTTTCATGACTTTGTGTCTTAGTGATTTTGTGGTCCCGCAGGTGCGGGATGAATTAATCAGACTAAACATTATTTTTGGAATTTTAAGGTTGAACTATGACATATATAATTACTGAGCCCTGCAAGGGTGTTTGTAATACCGCCTGTGTGGAAGTTTGTCCGGTAGACTGTATTTACCCGCCTGCAGGCATGAGTCTGAAAAGGAAGGATAAAAACAAACTAAAGAAAATAAATGAACAGCTTTATATACATCCTGAAGAATGCATTGACTGTGGTGCCTGCCAACCAGAATGTCCGGTCGATGCAATTTTTCCGGATGATGAAGTCCCCGAAAAATGGACTCATTTTATAGAAAAGAATTATCAAAGATTTGGCCTAAAACAGCTCGATGATGATTATTAATATTTCCGGACGGAAGAACCAGCCACAAACTAACAAATCAGTATTACTATAATTAGCCAGCATTTCCAGCAAGTAAAGATTCTAGGCGTATCGGTAAGTGCTCTCTAATCCAGAGATCATAATCTCCCCGGTATCCTCGATGTTCCTGTAAAGTTCTAACACGGGCCAGAATTTCGTCTGTTTTTGGCTGAGACAGTGGTTTCCCTTGATGCAATTCAGGAATAAGTTGTTCAATCTTTTGGGCACTCTGCGCTTCTTCAAGATTAACCCATTTCTCAAATTCCTCTTCTTCCACCTGTAAATGACTGTTCATGATTCGCTTGGTGATTTCCCGGCTATGAACTAAAGATTCCCTGATATTGCCCCGACCTGTTACTGCATTCCCCATCACAAAAACATTGTCAAAACCAGCTAATTTACCAGTCTGGAGATCTTCGATAGCCAAAAGATTTCCTTCCATGGGCACTTCCGGCAGCAGTTCCGGAACACTTCCGACAGAAGAGATAACCAGGGGCGATAAAACCCGTTTCCGTTCTTTAGTGCTCTGCCATGTACACTTCTGAATTTCATTTTTCTGAAAAACCAGTCCTTGCAGAACGTTACCTTCAGATATGTATTCTACCGGTGAGTAACATGGCTGGACCTGAAACAGGTACTTCTGACGATAATTTTCTAAAATACGCTGTCGTAACAGATAGATCTTCTCTTTCCTCGCCTGGTCTGCATTATCGGGCATGGGGCTGAGCGGCATATCACTGATTCGGCGCCGGTAGTATAATGTGCACCCCTTTAAACCGAGCTCGGAAAGGGAAACTTTCAATTTCTTAAATACAATGGGTAAACCTTCGCGCTCCAGGGTAAACAGATCCATTTCGATTCCGGCTTTATCCAATGCCTCTATTACCGTTTCCAACATCAGAATTTTTACCACATCCAGGGAGGCCAATCCACCCCCAATAACCAGGGCATCATCAGCAACTCGACACTCCGGCCCCCGAAATCCGGGTTCATGTTTTTGGTTAAACCAGGAAACAAACTCATTCTGGTAATATAATCCCTTGCCAATAAAGTCATCAATACCAGGTAGATTCAGTCGCCGATCTCTTCCTGCACCTATGGCGAGCAAGACTGCATTAACGCCCCAATCCAAAATCTGTTTCAGGGAAATATCTTTCCCTATGCTGGTACCGGGGACAAAGCATATGTTCGATCGCTTCAGTTTCTCATCTATTTTCCGTTCTTCCTGATCCCTGAGTTTAATGTGCCATTTGGGCAGCCCCTCTTCAATTTTACCATAGGGAAGGTGGCTCTGTTCAAAGAGGATGCTGGAGATGCCGCGTAATGATAATTGCATAGCGGCCTCTGAACCAGATATGCCTCCTCCAATAATTGCCACCAGGTAACCGGACCGCTGTCCCAATATTGAATTCCTCATTTATGAATAATTATATTATAA
>CBDUVK010000366.1:0-2974 GCA_965370645.1 uncultured bacterium | reverse complement strand
TCTGTAAACCCTTGTTTTTTATGGTGGCACCTCCCCGAATTGAACGGGGGACACACGGATTTTCAGTCCGTTGCTCTACCAACTGAGCTAAGGTGCCAACCGGAAAATGTTTGCAAAATATACAGGTCACAAACAAACAAAACAACTTTTTTTTGAAACCGCTTAGCTGTTGATATTGTGCTCCGGTTTTTCTATATTCAGCTTAAGGAGATGGTATTTAAATGAAAAGACGTGACTTCATACGCAACAGTTTTTTAATCGGGGCAGGATTTACTTTCCTCCCTCACCCCGCACCCTGGATTGATAAACTCCAGGCTTCGTCCATTTCCTCGCGAATTATCGATATTACAGATCCGGAGGTTCTCAAGAATTCTTCCATTGATACTGACATTCTGGAAAAAATGCTGGATCGTGGTATCAGCGAACTGTATCAGACAGAAGATGCCCAGCAGGTGTGGAACAACTTGTTTTCCCGGAAAGATGTGGTGGGATTAAAAGTAAACTGCCTGTCGGGAAAGCACGCCTCCACTCACCGGGAGCTGGTGAAGCTGGTGGTTAAACGACTCCGGAAAGCGGAGGTTAAACCCGGCAATATCATCATCTGGGATCGCCTCAATAAAGACCTGCAAAGTGCTGACTATAAATTGAATAGCGGAGATAAAAACCGGGTGCTCTGCTTTGGAAATGATGCTGTCGGGTATGATAATCGGCTGTTCATCAATGGCTCAGTGGGCAGTTTGATCACCCGGATCCTGACCCAGCTCTGTACCGCGACCATCAACCTGCCGGTTCTGAAGGACCATGGTATTGTGGGTGTTACCCTATCTATGAAGAACTTCTTTGGGGCCATTCATAATCCCAATAAATATCACCACAATGCCGGGGATCCGTTCGTGGCCGATCTCTATGAACTGGATATGATACGCCGCAAAACCAGACTCACCATCTGCGATGCGCTGACTGCCCAGTACGAAGGGGGACCGCCCTTTAAACCGCAGTGGAGCTGGCAGAGAAACTCTCTTTTAATCGGAATCGACGGGGTAGCTCTTGACCGCGTGGGATGGGAGATTATCGAGCAAAAGAGGAAAGAGCTGAATTATCCAACGCTGCAGGAGATCGGTCGAAAGCCCAGGTATATCCTGACTGCAGGAGAGAAGAAATTGGGGCAGAGTGAGCTCTCTCAAATTGATTGGTTGAAGATACAGGATTAAAGATCAAAGATTACCACGAAGTGGCCGCTATGCGGAAGATTAAAGATTAATAAATAGGGGTCAAGGGATCAAGTTAAAAATAACACCACAAAGGGCAAATCTTGCACTGGAATCCTCGACTCCTCGAACCCTTGAATCCTGATTAGAGTGTCAATATCTTGAAAGAAAGAAACAGATAGAAAATGTCACTAAACATTAAATTAAATCGTCGGGAATTTATAACGAATTGTGGTCGTCTTGCGAGCGCTTCGCTGTTCTGTTCAGTGGCTCCGACCTCTGTGATATCGGCAGCTTCCGGGAAAAATCCCGAGCACCAGCATGAAGCCCGCTGGTATGAGAAAATCCCCCACAAGAAGGTGAAATGTACGCTGTGCCCGCGGGAATGTGTGGTGGACGACCGGGAACGGGGCTATTGCGGGGTGCGGGAAAATTGGGACGGTATTTATTACACCCTGGTGCATTCCAATCCCTGTACTTATCATAACGATCCCATTGAGAAAAAACCGTTGTTCCATTTTCTCCCGGGAACCAACGCCTTTTCCATTGCCACAGTGGGGTGCAATGTGGATTGTCAATTCTGCCAGAACTGGCAGATCTCCCAGATCCGACCCGAGCAGGCGGATAACCTGGATTTACCCCCTTCCCGAATCGCCCTGATGGCCAGGGAATCAGGCTCACCAACCATTGCGTATACTTACACCGAACCGGTAGTGTTTGCAGAATATATGCTTGATTGCGCCATTGCGGGACATGAAACGGGAGTCAAAAGTGTGATGATCAGCAATGGCTACATCCAGGAAGAGCCCATGCGTGAATTGGTTAAAGTACTGGATGCTGTAAAAATAGATCTAAAAGCCTTTACTGAAGATTATTACCGGGATATCGTAGCCGGTGAATTGAAACCGGTGCTGGACACCCTGGTTCTTTTAAAAAAACTGGAAATCTGGACTGAAATTGTCTATCTGGTGGTACCCACCCTGAACGATGGGGATAAAGAGTTGCGGGAACTTTCTCAATGGATGATAAATAATCTGGGACCTGATGTTCCCATTCATTTCACGCGGTACTATCCACAGTACAAGCTGCAGAATTTACCGCCCACACCGGTTAAAACATTGGAGCGTGCCCGGGAAATTGCTTTAAGCGAAGGGATCGGCTTTGCCTACGTGGGCAATGTACCCAAGCATCCCGGCGAACATACCTACTGTCCCGGCTGCCAGGAAATCTTAATTAAACGACAGGGTTTCTGGATTCTGGAAAATAAAATAAAAAGAGGTCAATGTCCCAAATGTGATACACACATTCCGGGAATTTGGATGTGAATAGAACGCGGATTACACGGATGGTACGGATTTACGCGGATAAATCTAAAAATGTATAAATAAAATCATTATAAGTTTTCTAATTTATGATAAAATTTGTGGTCAGCCATTTTATCTGCGTCATCAGCGTTTTATTAATTTAGGAGAGTTAAAATGAAAACTATAAAGGAGGGGATCTGGATGATACTTTTTTTAAGCGCATTTTTAAATGCCCAGTCTTCTCAGGATGTCCGGGAGCCGGAAGTCGCCGGCATGTTCTATCCCGGAGATTCCACGGAATTATCCCAGATGATTGAACAGTATCTTGCAAAGACAGAAAAAACGGTGGATGGAGAGATACTGGGACTGGTATCACCCCATGCCGGATATGTTTATTCCGGACCGGTAGCAGCCTGGAGTTACAAGCAGGTGGAGGGAAAAAGTTATGATGTGGTGGTGGTA
>CBDUVK010000365.1:0-2993 GCA_965370645.1 uncultured bacterium | reverse complement strand
CTGATCCAGACCAATCACTCCTTATTTTTAAGTAGTGGGGGAATTTCGGTTAACCGGGAGTGGGCCCAGAATACTGAGAACACCTATAATCTCGAGGGTATAATTTCAGTGGAATTTTATCGCTTTATCTATCAATCTCCTAAAATGAGCCTGGATAGCTATTTCGATGTGTATCCTAATTTGACGGACTTTGGAAGGGTACGAACTGAACTGGAGATCAAATTGAAATGGGAAATTATCGCGGACCTGTATTGGAATTTAACCTTTAAAAGTAGTTCGGATAATAAACCACCCAGCGGAGAGGAAGCGAATATAGACTACAATGTCATCGTTTCCATAGGCTGGAAATTATAATTTTTTTACTGATTATGTCTTTAACTCTGTATATAAATGAGGAGATTGCCACGCTAACGCTAGCAATGACAGCTATAAGAAGTCATTGCGAGGACGGAGCACTCAATCTGTATAGTATTTCCAATTATCACAATAAAGTTGAGTGCTCGGGACGAAGCAATCCCAGGTATTTATTAAGATTAATCGAGTTATTGCCGGGCAAATGCCACAATCATTTACTATATTATTCAATATAAATATGACGAAATAAGGCAATTCCTCCATGAGTATTCTGACAATTACCTGGTCCATAGCCGGGGCCAGCTGTTTAATTTTTGCGCTGCTATTCTTATTTATCTGGACTAAAAGCCAAAAATATAACTATTACTTATTATTTGTGAGTGCTGCTCTGGGTGCGGGTTTGTCTGCCTTCACCGAGTTATGGGCTCTGCATACCACCGATCCGGTCATCTATGGTACGGTGATGATATGGCAAAATGTCGCCATATTCATCCTGTTGGTTTCATTAGTCTGGTTTATCGATATTTATTTTAAAACGGCAAAGCGTTGGTTAACTCTGCTCATTTCTGCGCTTTGGTCCATTTGCCTAATTATCAATTTCATCTCCCCATATAGTCTGGTTTATTCTCATATCAGTGATATTAAGCGGATACAACTTCCCTGGGGGGAATATTTTTCTTTCCCCGTATCGACACTGAGCCCCTGGCGAAACCTGGGAGATTTAGCATCAATATTGATTGTAATTTTTCTAATTGATGCCAGTCTCAGATTATGGCGTACGGGAACTAAATCGCGGGCCCTGGTTGTGGGTGGAGGTTCAGTTTTGTTTATTCTGTTGGCCGGCATCCATACTCCACTGGTCGATCTTGGTATTATTGTTTCTCCCTATGCTATATCTTTCGCCTTTTTGGCAATTATTCTCGCCATGGGTTTACAATTAAGTAACGATGTGGTGAAATCCGCCTTTTATTCGGAAGAAGTGAAGCGAAATGAGAAACGCTGGCGCACCCTGCTGGAAAATGTTCAGTTATTGGTGGTACGATTGGATAATCAGGGAAAGATTCAATATATGAATCCCTACTTTTTGCAGGCTACCGGGTATCAGGAATCTGAGATCCTGCAGAAAAACTGGTTTACGCATTTTATTGCTGAACCAGACCGGGCTGCAGTTCAAAATGCATTTATGAAAATTGAACAGAATGTGCAGTATCAGAATGCTATTCTCACCAAATCGGGTGAACAGCGAATGATTAACTGGTCCAATGTACAGCTCCTTGATTCAGACAATCAGAAGACCGGAACCCTTAGTATTGGGGAGGATATTACCAAGCGTTTAGAAGCATTTGATGAAATCAAGCTTCTTAAAGAGCGCCTGGAGGAAGAAAATATCTACCTGCAGGAAGAGATGAGCCAGGATACCAATTTTAGAGAGATTATTGGAAAAAGCAGTGTCATGAAATATGTTCTGAATCGTGTTGCCCAGGTTGCGCCAACCGATATGACTGTTCTGATCGAGGGTGAAACAGGTGTGGGTAAGGAACGATTTGCCCGGGCTCTTCATCTGTCAAGCAATCGCAAAGACCGTCTGCTGGTTAAAGTCAATTGTGCCGCGATTCAGGCGAATCTGATTGAAAGTGAGATGTTTGGTCATGTGAAGGGTGCATTTACCGGGGCTACCAAAGATCGGAGAGGTCGTTTCGAACTGGCTGATGGCGGAACCATATTTTTGGATGAAATTGCCGAACTCCCCCTGGAATTGCAGGCGAAACTTTTGCGGGTGCTGGAAGAAGGGGAAATTGAACCGCTGGGAAGTGAAAAGACCATAAAAGTAAATGTCCGGGTTATTGCTGCCACCAATCGGGTACTAAAGGATGAAGTGCAGGCCGGTCGATTTCGGGAGGATCTTTATTATCGGATCAGCGCCTTTCCTATATCCGTGCCACCTTTGCGTAAACGGGAGGAAGACATCCCGCTTTTGTTACAAAAATTTGTAGAAGAATTTGGGCGAAATTATGGAAAAGATGTTAAGAACATCTCTAAATCTACAATTGCAAAATTACAGGAATATAATTGGCCGGGAAATATTCGGGAGCTGCGCCATGTGATTGAACGGGCAGTGCTTGCAACCAGCGGGAACAAACTTCATCTAGATGAAATCTACAGTCTGTCGACAGGTCAAATTGTGCCCAAATCCGAAGATAAAAATATGACCCTGGAAGAAGTAGAGCGCAAACATATAGTGAAGGCTTTGAAAAAAAGTAAGGGTAAGATCAGCGGCGAGAAGGGTGCTGCCAAGATTTTAGGCTTACATCCCAATACCTTGCGCTTCCGCATGCAGAAATTGGGAATTCAGCGCCAGTCTTTGGGATAAAATTTCATACTAAATTTCCATGAAAGATGAAAACAGATCCACGAATTACACTGATTTGCACAAATTATTAAAATATTTTAAATAAATATGGTTGTTTACTTTACTCCGAAAAATTAGGCCTTAACATATTGATATTTAATGAAATTTGCATGATAATTAATTGAGTGTCATTGCGAGGAGTGAAAGCGACGACCTGTCCGGTGGCCAGACGGGAGCAATCTCCTTTTTTTTAGATGAACAAGGGGATTGCTTCGCTCCGCTCGCAATG
>CBDUVK010000364.1:0-2998 GCA_965370645.1 uncultured bacterium | reverse complement strand
CAGCCCCAGTTTTTCAGCAATCTCCTCCGGAAGTGCATCACGGTTGATCATAATGGCGGTAGTTTTCAAGCGGAAATATGGCTTGGAGTAGTAGAGATACCCCTGGGTTATACCGTTAGAAAACCAGGAATCTTTTATTTTGTAGAAGGGAATCCCCCGTTGGTCCTTTACCATTCCAATGATATGGACTGCGTGGTCGTCGGTGGTGGTATGATTATCGAAGGTTACCTGCCGCATCTCCTGCGAGATTTTCCTTTCATCTACGGGTTTATCTGGTGGAAAATCATTTTCATTTAAAGGTAGGATGGAGAAACCGACTTCATTGGAGGCATAGCTTTCTTCACTGACGTCCCCACCCCAGATTACGGAATAACCCTTTTTTAAGGAATGATCCACAACCTTCTCCAATTCGTCAATCGGTAGATTGTAATATTCAGCGTTACTGCACCAGTTGTCCGGTACTTCCAGACGCATTTTTTGGTAGAAAGGATGGTGGTTGAAGGAGGTTAATTCAATGTACTTTTCAAAAGGCAGATCTAAAGATTCCACAAACTTCTTAGGTGAATAATTTTTACCATCAATTTTGAACTGTTTTGGTGGACTGCCCAAGTAAGCATTCAATACCCCTTCCAGAGCAGTTGGCCAGATAGAGGATACTTCGTCCGGTTCTTTTAATACCCCGGTCAGCATACCCTGCATCACTTTGATAAATTCCCGGTGGTCATGCCGGCTCTCTCCGTTTCTTATACCACTATATACGTTTTCCGGAACAAGTCCATATTCTTTAATCGCATTGATTACATCATGACTCAATCCACCCTGATCAAATCGCGCATAACCATGCAGGCGGATAAAATTTGTGGCTTTCAGGGGATATACCTGACGAACGACAAACATTTCAGATAGGTTGTACTCTTCCTTCCCCATACGCATCAGCTCTGACTCCAGGAAGGATATTGCAGAAAAAGACCAGCAGGTACCAGTGGAATCCTGGCTCTTGACTGGTGTATGGGGTATTTCAATCTCGCTTTTGAACTGGTATGGAAAGGTGTCATCAGGATCTCCCGCCAGGGCAAGAGAGATAAACAGGGCAAGTGCAAATATGACGATGGGAATACAGCATGTTCGCATTTTTTCTCCTTAGATTTAAAAAAGATTATTCTTTAAATCATAATATCCAAATATAAGGAGGCTCTGATTTACATGAAATAAAGATATAAATCGGTGTTGACAGAAGGTATGAAATGTGAAAAGTCAAACGTAAAACGGCAAAAGGCAGGGGGCAAACGCGAAGAGAAAAATGATAAAGGCCGAAGGCCCAAGGTACAAGGCTCAAGGCAAAAACCAACTTTCTATACCATCATACCTTCATAGCTATATATCTTTATACCTCTAGAACTTTATACTTATTCCCTTTATCATATACCATATATCTGCTTGCCTGGGATGCCGAAAATCCTAAATTTTCTATCCTTCTCCCTTTTCCCTTGGGCCTTTTTATCCGGTCTCCAGTCTACGATGTCCTCTTCTCTAGGCAATCTCGCCGATGCAACTGGAGCCGGCACCGGCGGTACAACCGAAACAATGATTGGCTGTCCTGATTTTGCGGGAGATAAATACTTCATAGTCGAAGTCGTTGATGTGAGAGACTGGTTTGGCTCTCAGATCCAGTATTTGGTTAAAGTCGCAATCATAAACATATCCATTATAACTGACAGATATCTGATGCCGGCACATGAGTCCGCCCAAAGTAGCGGGATTAAAATAATTCTTTAAAAGTTCCATATACTCATCCAGTTTTTCAGCACGGATGAGGGACCGTAAAAAGCGATCCAATGGCATATTGTTAATACAATAAAGATTGTTAAATGAAATATTGTACTGTCGACTAAGGTTTTCTTTAAATTCCCGCTCCAAAGCCGGTTGTCCGGCAGAAAGAAAAGCGCCGGCTGGATTGTAAACCAGATTAAGCACCTTACCATTTCCAAAACCCAGCGCATTCAATTTTGTTAGAGATGTAATGGACTTTTCAAATACGCCACGGCCCCGTTGCATATCCGTATGACTTTTTCGGAAATAAGGCAGTGAGGCGATTATTTCTACATTATTGTCGGAAAGAAAATCGTAAAGATGTTCATAACCCGGCTCTTCCAATATGGTCAGATTACATCGATCAATGACATGTTTTCCCAAATTTTTACACTCGCTTACCAAATAAGTGAAATGTTCATTCATTTCCGGAGCGCCACCGGTGATATCAACAATCTCAATTGATTCGGTTTTGGCGATAATTTCCAGGCAGCGATCCATAGTCTGGCGGCTCATCATTTCGGTTCGAATAGGTGATGCCCCTACATGACAATGCCGACAGGCCTGATTACAGCGCTTTCCGATATTCAGTTGAAATGTAGTAAAAGACAGAGCAGACATGCCCAATTCTTCTGAAAGATGGGGATTTATGGCTTCATCGAATGAAGGTTCGTTTTTGGAAATGATTTTCAGCTGCTCATTGGGGGTCATCTGCTACCTCCTTAGAGCATTTTATCGTCAATATGATTCATCATCTGCACGCTGTGCACTAATGTGATCCCTGCAACCATCGCTGCAGCCACGTGAACCGCTTCATTCATCTGCTCTTCATCCGCACCTTTTTCCAGACAAGCCTGGCTGTAAGCATCGATACAATAGGGACATTTCATGGCATGCGCTACTGCCAGAGCGATGAGTGCTTTCTCCCGTTCACTCAGAACACCATCTGCCATCACACTGTTGTAGTAATCAAAATATTTATCTCCCAGCTCTTTGTTAACCCGGGTGATATTGCCGAACTTTTTTAAGTCTTCGGATTGATAATAAGGTTTCAATAGAACTTCTCCTTTCTTTGTTGCCGAGATCTTTTAACATTAATTATATCATCTTAATTTAGTGATCAGGGTAGATGATGCAACTCATTTATATAGGCGATCAATATCAGAGTAATTTATTCTAATTTACTCCT
>CBDUVK010000363.1:0-3002 GCA_965370645.1 uncultured bacterium | reverse complement strand
TCCTACGGATTTCTATTTTAGATGGGTAACCCCTCTATAAATAGTTCAACCCCCTGGGCTGAGGGACATGGCAGCCCTATGCGCTTAGCTTGATTTATTCAGGTGTTCTTTTTTTATTTCAAACTTCTTCATTCGATATTCATTATTCGAAATTCTTAATCGTTCTTCGGTGTTCAATATTCAAAGTTTGTAAACTGGTAACCATAAACTGGCTATCCAATTATTGTTCTGCTTTCTGCTTTCTGCTCTCCGCTTTCTGCTTTCTTTGTTCTTCCGCATTGCGGCCACTTCGTGGTAATCTTAATTATTAAAGTTGATTTTCATAGACATCATCGATGGCAAGATTTTTAGATTTGATGGTTTGAACGGCCAGAGCATCCGCCCGCTCGTTTTCCGGGTTTCCCGCATGCCCCTTCACCCAGATGACATTAATCTGGTGTTCTTCAAGTAAGGCCAGTAATTCCTCCCATAAATCAGGATTAAGTGCCCGCTCCCTTTTTGTTCGTCTCCAGCCCTGGGCTTGCCAGCGCTCTGCCCAGCCCTGGTTGATACTGTCAGCTACATACTTTGAATCCGTATACAGAGTAACCCGGCATTTCTCCTGCAGGGAAGATAGTCCGGCAATCAATGCCATCAGTTCCATACGATTATTGGTGGTTTTTCGGAATCCTCTGCTAATTTCTTTGCGAATATTCTTATATAATAAAACCACGCCATATGCACCCGGCCCAGGATTTCCGGTACATGCCCCATCCGTATAAATTGTTACCTCAGGTAAATTATCCTGATTCATATTCTTCATATAATTTTAATTAAACACCATAGATTCGACTTCCACTCAGTTCTCACAAACGCTTGCACAAAATGCGAAAATATTTGTTAATTGAAAAAAACTCGGATTTGCCGCCTGTCAACCAGTTGCCGGTCGTGATTTCACAGCTTCTTTTTTCTTCTGAATTTTTCGGGCTGTTTTCTTTTTGGGTTTCCGATTGTTTGTTCTTATGGCATAATCGAAAACTTCAATGAGTTTATCTACCAGTTGGAAGGACATTTTATTTCGTATTTTCTCCGGTACCTCTAAGAGGTCTTTTTCATTCCTTCTAGGTAATATAACTGTGTTGATGCCCGCCCGGCGGGCAGCCAGAACCTTCTCCTTAATTCCCCCAACCGGTAAAATCCTGCCCCGCAGGGATATCTCTCCGGTCATGGCGACATCAAAACGAACCGGACGGTTGCTGAGCAAAGATAACAAAGAGGTCGCAATCGAAACTCCCGCCGAAGGGCCGTCTTTAGGCACTGAACCCGAAGGTACATGAATGTGCACATCATTTTTCTGAAAAAACTCGGGATCAATTCCAAATTTATCGGCATGAGTCCGTATATAACTTAATGCAGCCTGGGCAGACTCCCGCATAACCTCTCCCAGTTGACCTGTCAGGGTTAAATTTTTACCCCCTTTCATAGCGGTCGATTCAATAAAGAGAATTTCACCGCCAGCCTGGGTCCATGCCAGTCCGGTAGAGATACCGATTTCATCCTGGATACCTGCCAGCTCCTGAAATGTTTTAGGTGGACCCAGATAAGCCGGTACATCCTCCCGGGATATTTGCCTCGGTTGTCCGGTACCTTCGGCAAAACCTCTGGCAACTTTGCGGCATATTCTGGCCAACTCTCTCTCCAGATTCCGTACACCCGCTTCATTGGTATAGTTCGCAATAATATGAGAAACGGCATCTAACCTGAATTTCAATTGGTACTTTTTCAATCCGTTTTCATCAATCTGACGCGGAATCAGATACCGTTTGGCAATCTGTATCTTTTCCTCCGTAATATAGCCGGGAAGTTCAATGACCTCCATACGGTCCAATAGTGCCGGCGGCATATTATAAAGCACGTTGCAGGTGGTAATAAACATCACCCGCGAAAGGTCAAATTTGACATCCAGATAATGATCTACAAAATCTCTGTTCTGCTGGGGATCCAGAGCCTCGAGGAGAGCTGAAGATGGATCTCCCCGGAAGTCGGATCCAATTTTATCGATCTCATCTAACATGAATACCGGATTGGCGGTACCCGCTTCCTTGATCATCTGAATAATTCTACCCGGGAGTGCTCCGATGTAAGTCCGACGGTGTCCGCGGATTTCGGCCTCATCACGAATCCCCCCCACACTAAAGCGTACAAATTTTCTCCCCATCGCCCTGGCAATAGAACGACCCAGACTGGTTTTTCCCACCCCCGGAGGACCTGCAAAACAGAGAATAGGACCCTTCGAGTGCTTTTTTAATTTCCTGATCGCTAAAAATTCCAGGATTCTATCTTTAACATCATTCAGGCCATAATGATCTTCGTCCAGAATTTTCTTCGCATTCTCCAAATCCATGTTATCCTTGGTTTCAGTGCTCCAGGGCAAAGAAATTAACCAGTCAATATAGGTTCGGGTAATGGTATATTCTGCCGCGATCGGGGACATCTCGTCCAGGCGTTCCACTTCTTTTAGAGCAACTTCTTCCACCACTTTGGGCATTTTAATTTTTTTTATCTGTTTGCGAAGATCTTCGATCTCCGCTTCCCAATCCTCTTCTTCAGCATCCTCTTCTTCACCCAGTTCCTGTTTTATCGCTTTGAGTTGTTCCCGTAAAATATACTCCCGCTGGGTTTTATTGACCTGACTATTAACACGTTGTTGGATTTCTCCCGAGATTTCAACAATCTTCAACTCCCGGTTCAAAACTTCCAAAAGTAAATCAAGGCGTTTATCCAACTTTTCTTCTTCCAGTAATTGCTGTTGCTCGTGTAAACTGAGTTCGAGATTCGCAGCAAGTGAATCGGCAAATTTCTCACTGTTTCTCTGGGCGCTAATAGTCTGGTAAAAATCTGCCGGTATCGCCTGGGATTGGGTGGAAATTTTCTTTACCAGCGATTTAATTGATCTCACCTGGGCTTCGCAAAAGACAGAGTCTGCAACCTGGGTTGAAATTGCTCTAATTCGAGCAATGATA
>CBDUVK010000362.1:0-3011 GCA_965370645.1 uncultured bacterium | reverse complement strand
GAATCAGTTTTATGAGGTGTCTTCAGATCCACCATATTCCACAGACTATCAACATTTATCTTCTTGCCATATTGCTGCAGATTAAATACCGGCATATCCGCGGTTTCTTGTCTCAATTTTTCTTCTACAGCCTGTACAACTTTGGATTCTGTTGTAGAGGCAGCCTCTTTATCAAGCTTTCCATCGGTTTTTCTAACCGTATTGAAGCGGAGACCCTCAACCTGTAAATTTTCTATGATATATTTCTTTGAAAATAGAGGTAAGAAATCCAGATCAAATTCTGCCTTTTGGGTTTCAAAAATATTTTTCCAGGTATTATCCGGATTTGTTACCCGCAGGCTATCCCATTTCAGGTGTAAATTTAGAAAAGAAAAATCAACTCCATCAAATTCAACCTTGGCCCCGATGAGGGCAGAACCTGCAGATTCCATGCGTCTCTCCAGCCAACGATCGGATAACAGGAAAAAAATTAGCAGAAACAGGCCAAACAGAACCAGTAAAAAAATGATACCTTTTGTACGCAAAATTAGTCTCCCATAAATTTAAGTTTTTCATATATTTGATAGATTTGGGTGGATTTGAGAAATTTTATCCACTTCCAATTTTTCACTTTTGGTTCATATTTTTCCCGGTAGCTTATAACAAATTTTTTAACCAGGTAAAACAGAGGAAATAAGAGCAGCAAGGAGACACTCAGACTCCCCATAACCACACTGTTATTGAAACGGGTATAAGGGATAAAGGGTGCATTATACATAAATGTCCACATCCCCTTCAAACCTTCCACATCAGCCAACAATGAATATCCCAGTGAATGAAAAACCGGATCCATGAGATAGGCAAATGCTGAAAAAATAGCAAAGGCAAACAAGGCAGTAGCGATATTCACATTAAGAATGATTATCAGGAAAATGAGAAAGAAATTGAGCAGACTCAACAATGACGGGGACATTCCAATGAGAAACCCCAGCATGAATCCACCAGCAATCTGAGATGGGGACGCTGCAGAACGCAGTATTTTAATTAATTTACTAATAAATTGAATGGGTAACATAGCGCCTCGGATTATAATTAACTTCATAATTTATATTGAAGACGGCGGGGATACAAATCTTTTCCCGGATAACTCAAGCGTCGAAAACTAAATCCCAGCAAAATATCGGATAATATGAACAACAATGAATGCATACAACCCGGCGATAACATCATCCATCATAATTCCCCAACCTGCCGGTAATTTCTGGGAGAGATTTATGGGAGGAGGTTTGAAAATATCAAAGACACGAAAAAGTAAAAATGCAATGAAAAACAACCAAAAATTTCGGGGTAAAAGCAGCAGGCTGATTCCCATCCCCAGCACCTCATCGATGACCACAATGGAAGGATCATGTCCAAGTTCCTTTTCCACCCGGGTGCTTGAATACACTCCCAGAAAAAAGAGAAACGCAAGTACCAGGATATAAACAAGAAATGGCACAGGAGAACAGAAGTAGACAATCAACAAGCAAAGTAAACTTCCCGCTGTTCCCGGGGCTAAAGGGGCATAACCTGCTCCAAAAGCTGTTGCTATTACATAATTTACAATCTTCACATTTTACTCCGGTAATTTAGCAATCCGTGATTTTTATTAACGGTGCCGTTTAGGGGATTCCACGGAACAAGTATCAATCGAATAAAGTCCAGTAAACGCCAAACCGAAAAAGCCGGTATAGTTCAAAATAACTATCCACAAATGCATAATCCTGTGAAGCTAGATTTTCCCAGATTAAAAAAATTGTGGCTGTTTTGATATGACCCAAGATTTTAACATCTAAAATATGGTAATTCCCAGATTCCTGATTGGTCCGCACATACTGATTCACCAGAGGTACATAACCCAGGCGTCTCCAGGGGCCAACAAAATGGTAAATCAGATAATTCTCGAGTCCCAGTGCTCCCTTCAATAAATTAAGCGGTAAATTCAGTTTCAAGACATTGTTCACCTGCGGGATAAAACTGTTCTGGTAATTGTCATTATAGGTAAAGTCATTATCGAGCTCAAACAACCATAATTTTGATCGCAGAGAAACCTGAACACCAATATTTTCATAATCAGCCTGATAAAAAAGCGAGTCAGTGGTGTGGTAAGCCACCGCATTTTTAAAACTGTTATAAAATGGTTCCACAGTTAATGTTGAATTCGTGTTCAGGTTCAGTCCCAGCTTCCAGCTGGCTCCCCGGCTGAGAGGTAACTGGGCATTCTGTAGTGCTTTAATTCCATAACCAGTCCAATTAATTGCAGCCATGGGGATTTTACGGGGACTCTGATAGACTGAAATCTGGCTCAATAAAAAATCCAGAGGTTTTACTCCCCAGGAAAACGAAATTTCCGGACCACCACCTGCTTCTGATACATGTCTATAACCGCCACCTGCTTCGATCCAGGAAGTGCGGCTACCCCATCTTAATTTACCTCCCAGGCTGGTATCCCATAATTCCTTCGGTATAAATACCAATGCTTCCGTGATATCGTGACGGATCAGATCTCCCCAAAATTTCAGTTTAATTCTTTCAAATTGCTTTTGGTACTCCCCTTTTAATCCGATGGAATACTGTTCGGTTTTTCGCTGTTCAGTATAATTTTCATTCCGGTATCGATCACCCCATTTATAAGCATAGGGAGTTAATATCAGCTTTTGGGTAGAATCGGGTTGATAATTTAAATTGGTCCAGAAAATCTGTCCGATGCGGTGCACATGAAAAATATCAGTGACAACCGGAAAGGATGATAAAATAAATTTGTGCCGGATTTGCCAGTAGAACAGATCCAAATTCCAGCGCGTTGAAAAATGGTGGTGGAACTGAATACGATAGGTATTCACCTGAATGGAGCTCAACGAATTACCAGCGGTTCCACCGCTCAACAAATTATTTCCACTCAATTTAAAATAACTTTTAGGACGATAAAAAGTGGTCAGACTGGCATCCAGATAGGTGAGTCCGAATTGAAAATCCTGTGAATAGACGATTCG
>CBDUVK010000361.1:0-3026 GCA_965370645.1 uncultured bacterium | reverse complement strand
CTGGTAATTTCGCCCTGAACCGTTTGAATATATTTCTGGGCTGTCTTATCTTTTCGGGCATACTTGTCACGCAGATGCTCAATCGTTAAGTTTATTGCATTCAATGGATTCTTAATTTCATGGGCCACTCCCGCAGCAAGTTGACCCATTGAAGCCAATCGTTCCTTTTGCTGCAGTAATTTTTCTTTTTCCCGGTTCTTCTGTAACTCGCCCACCATATGGTTAAACGAGCGGGTGAGCTGCGCCATCTCATCATGTGTTTTAACAGAAACGTTAACATCAAGATTTCCGGCGATCACCTGATCAAAGGATTGTTGTAACACTCCTATCGGCTTCAGAAATCTTCGAGAAATAAATAGGATAGCGAGGATAGAAAAAGCAAACAGGGTTATTGTGATAAAAATGTTTCGCTGCAGTGATGAGTTCAGAGCCTTCTCGATATCAGCAGATTGATAATTATACCGTATTAGTTTTGGTTTATCAGGCAGCGAAAAATCCGGAATCCGAAAGATAATATTCGCTGCATCATGAGACGGAATATTCGAGTGATCAATATGGGGAGAAATTTTTATGACAGATTTAACTTTATCATTTGATCGAGCAATATTGATATCAATGGTTTCTATATGAGGGATGCTGGACCAAGAAATTCTTTTCCGGATACTATCCCCGGTAATAATAACAGGAACATCTTGCAATTCTTGTTGAATATCTTTTAAATGTTTTTGCCGGAGGATTTTTTGCTGTTCTTTCTCAAATTCAAAAGCCTCCACAAACTTCTCAATCTCATGCGGGATTTCTGACTTAAATTTCATCCGATACTCTTCAGAAAATTCCGGAGAATGAATGAGAGATTCACTGATTAATTCATCTGCCTCCCGCACATTTTTCAATCCGGAGATCAGCTGAAAATAGAGACTTTCCGGAAAATAAGTATGCGTATCGATAAATACAGCAGAGTCAGTGAGTAGCTTTTCCGTTTTTAGATTAAGCTTCTCCATCTTTTGAATATCCTCGAGAACCTGAGCATAGTGGGAATCAATGGCACTGTTTATACTTTTGGAAAGATGGCCTAATTCAGTCAAAAGGTCTTTTTGAGCCTGATAGGCCAGAAAAAATTGCACGACTAATATAAGCGCCATCAAAGCAGAAAGAATCAGGAAAAGCTTTGTTTTAATGCTCATGTAAATAGGTCGCTTTATCCACTTAAAGCCGAATTTCATAAAGTATACCACATATTATATAAAGTAGATATCAATATCTATCTTAATATCTTCAAGTTCCTTCTCAAGTTCCAACATTTTTTCATGATCGAAATGAAATTCAGGGAAGTGATCAATTATCATCTCCTCTCCGCCATCACTCATCCATTTGAAACCATGATGATGACCAAACTTTTTTTCCCTGAGGGTAACTTTTACTACTTTACTCTTACCCTTTCGGGAATATTTGATATTTACCGTTTCACCCGGATCGTAGTAATTTAAAGCCCGGATCAGGTCCTGATAATCCTCAATTTTTTTGTTATTAATTTCGGTGATTACATCTCCTGCTTTTAGACCTATACTATCCGCCGGTGTCTCTTCTATAACTTCCTCGACTAAAACACCATGGTCTACTTCAAAATAACTCTTTAGTTGATCGGAAAGATTCGTTCCCTTAATACCCAGGAAACCACCTTTCTGGGGTATCATCTTTATTTGTTTCTTGATGATGCGGGGAATTTCTTTAATTCCCTCCAAATGGATATTTAACCCATCATCCAGGTGAAGCAAAAAATCTTTATCTTCCTGGGGTTTCAACATAGCTTTCAGCCTGACATTTTTACCTTCTCTCAGAATTTCCAGTTCTACTTCTTTTTGCTCTTTAACTTCGGTTATTAATTCATGTAACTTAGATGCCTCATCAATATCTTTCCCATCGAATTTGATAATCACATCTTCCTTTTTCAATCCAATTTCTTCGGCAACACTATTCGGCAGTACTTTAATAATCTCCGCACCACCCTTCAATTGATTAGCCTCTAATTTTTCCTGGTCCAGCGATCTGACCACCACACCCAACCGAAAATGGGAAGCTTCTTTAACAATTTTAATCTTATGCTTTTCCTGAACTTCTGCAGCATTCAGGCCACTGAACATGATAATTCCCGCCAGTACAACCGTGATAATTGAAATACAACGCATGTATATCTCCTTTCGAAATTAAGTATTTAGAGATATTTCCTTCAAATCACATGCCAAATATTTAAGTATATTTAAATTAATAAGTTACAACAAAATGAAGCTGTAAAAAAACCTTAAATGAGGTATTTTATATCCCATTTAAGGTTTTCGATTTTAAAAAATGATGTGAATTGATATGTGCAATTAGAATGAATGATTCCGAAATATATCAACTGCCAGGTCCGGTTTATCCACTTCAAGGATGATGGTACCTGTTTTTTGTTTAGGTTCCAATGCGCCGTAGAGATAGTCGATATTAATTCCTGCATTTCCCATTTTCATGGCTAATTCCATGAGTGCGCCTTCATGGTTGGGAAGATTAACCATCAATACCTCCCGTTCCTCCACCACATAATTATTTTCCTGCAGAAGAACAAGGGTTTTCACCGGATCTAATACATAGAGTCGAGCTGCGTCCAGAAATATCCCCACCCCGTAGATTGAGATTTTTCGTTTTTTAAGAAGTCGGAATAAATCCCCGGCAGAATTAGGACGGTCTTCAATAACGATATACAATTCCTTAATTTTCTTCATATAAAGATACCCCATAAATTAAGGTTAAATATATTAGTTGACTAATCATCAGCTTATATAACTGAAATCACCCATCTTCCGAGATCTCCGATGCAGGTTTTTCCTTACCCAAAAGCTTCTCCCAGGTCGTTCGTAAGACATCCCTGGAAATCCTACCCGGACTCTTTACGGCGGCATTCACAATGGAACGGCTAATGTTGCCGGCAGAACTCATCACAATCATACTTAAATATCTGGCGGCCTCCAGGCTGGCTGATTTACGGATCA
>CBDUVK010000360.1:0-3029 GCA_965370645.1 uncultured bacterium | reverse complement strand
ATGGTACAAGCCATCTTTAATGCGCTGGGTGGATTACCTAAACTGATCGATATAGAGGTGGATCAAGTCACTGTGCTTATCAAACCAAATTTATGTCTTCCCCATCAATCGGCCAGTGGTACCACCACTTCACCGGAAATGGTAAATGCATTTTGTAAATATTTTACGGATGCTGGTGTTAAAAAAATTATACTTGCTGATCATACTCTTAAAGCTAAGATAGAATATTTTCAAAATACGGAGACAGTGAAAGCGACGAATGATTTTCCCAGTGCGCACTGGTTGTTTGCCAATGAGCAGCGTTATTTCACACCCCAAAAAGTCGATGGAAAGGTATTAAAAGAAACCGAGATTTTAAAAATATTAAATCGAGCTGATCTTACAGTCAACCTGGCCACAGCTAAACACCATTCGGCGACACAAGTCAGCTTATGTACCAAAAATTTAATGGGATTCATCTGGGATAGAATTTCCTTTCACACAAAATTAGATTTACATCAAGCCATAGGTGACCTGGCCTTGCTAGTTCGACCAACCTTAAATGTGATAGATGCTACACGTGTGTTGCTGAATGGAGGACCGACTGGTCCTGGTCCTGTAGTTCAGGAAAATCGAATGTTCGTCGGCTTCGATCCGGTTACTGTAGATGCAGTGATTTTATCCCGCTACGACTTCGGAGGACGCCAGCTTTCTTCTAAAGAAGTAGCGCATCTTCTGGCTGCTTATAAAAATGGGATTGGGGAAGTAGATTTGAATAAAATAAAAGTTCAAAAAGTATAGATTTAATTTTATGCTATTTAAGCTACCTGAAGTCTATTAAGAACTTTTCTTATATTATTTAGACATATAGTGATTGAGAAAATTGCAAAATGTTACCATCAGATGTATCCTACCCATTTTTCTCTTAATATTTCCAACCTTTTTATACTCTCAATTTACTAAAATCTATCTACAACGTCAGTATCCTGCTATACGCATTGAGAATCAGATCTGGTTTGGACAACAGCATGGATTATATCAATATCGGCCCGATGATGATGCTTTTAAAAAGTTCGCATTACTCTTTACCGAGCAGAATAGGGAGATCAAACTATTATATTTCTATGATGAATGGTTATGGTGTGTTCTCGATAGTGGATTGGCTGCCCTGCATACACGATTGGGTGAGTGGTATTATTTTGATTCGAGCAGTGGGCTTCCTTCCGATATTGTGAATGCATTGACTTTTGAAAATGATTATGTCTGGGCTGCAACCAACCGGGGAGCGGCTCGTTTTGATCTGCTAATTGAGGAATGGGAGATCTATAATGAAAATATAGGCTTAACCTTTCTTGAGGTCAGGGACATATCTTATAAGGAGGATCTCATTTGGATGCTTGGGAAATACACCCTGTCTGAATATGACCCCCGCTTCGAAAAATGGCGATATTTTCCGGTTGACCAGGATTCCACAGTTATCTCTGAGCGATTATTTCAGTTGGGTAGAGAATTTTGGGTGGTTTGCAATAAGGGTATGTTGAGATTTGTACCTGACCTGCAAACCTGGCAACCATTCTATCAAGACAATCTTAACGAAGAAAATTTACTGGAAATTATTTTAGAAGATAATCGTATCTGGGCTATTACCAAGTCTGGTCTCTTTTTTTATGAACAAACCTCCGGTGTTTGGAGAGAATTTTCCGGAAATGATTATTTGCAAGGGATGCAAATAATTGATGGTAGTATAAATGCACAACAAATTTGGATTTTAGTAGAAGACAGGGTCCTTCTTTGGGATCGTGAGAAAAGAACCTGGGAATTTTTTGATTACGCCTCCGGCCTTTCTTATGCTCAATATAAATCCATACATATCGAAGGCACGTCCACTTTCCTGTTAAATCCATCAATTATTGAATACCGTCAAAACATGCAATCTCCATGGCGAAGATTTTTACTGAAAGACCAGGCGGAGAAAGGTCCATCGGGCAAAGGACGTATTTTTAAAAATCTATTTGATAATGAAAGTGGCGGGTATCTACCAATTGGTAAATATCGATGGAGTTGGGAAGGTACCCGGGCTGTTTTTTTAGAAGAACGTCAATATAATTTAGACGAATCTGAAGTAGAGCAGACTGTTTCGGGACAGCGCTTGGATATAAAATCACAGTTTAATTTATCCCGAAATCGTACTTTTTCCGGATACTATAACGATGCGGATTTCAGTGAGGTGGTTTACGGCACCCGCTATCGAAGCAGAACCAATGATTTGTTACAGGAGTTTATCTGGGGTGATTTCCGTAATCAGATTGCGAATAATCCTTTTGGAGAATCTGTTAATTTCTTTGGCAGTAGCATCTGGATGCAAACCGGAAAGAAAACACCACGGTTTAAACGAAGTTTAATCACTTTGAAAGCTCATAGCGGTGAACAGCGATCACAGAAAACTTATGAATTTTCACAAGGGGTGCTTCAGGAATTCGAGAAACAGAATCGAGATATAGATTATATTAAAAACCAGTTTTTTTCTATTCCCAATCTTGATACGCTGGGTTCACCACCGGAATTAATTGAAATTTATGTTGACGATTTAAATCCAGACAATAACAATCCAAATACCAATATTTATTTTAATATCGCCGGGGTTCAGGGCGATTTTGATTTATGGAAAGAAGTTGAAGATTACATTTTTTATACAAAGGCACCTGCCATCCGCTTTCTCACCTTTCTACCAACAAATTGGATAGTAGCGATTCGTTTTTTGCAAAACGGGGTATGGAGAGAAGGATTATTACAATATGGCGAGTCAATTTCCACAGCAATGCAGAATGTCTATTTTTTGGGCGGACAAAATATTATCGCCTATACATTTTCATTGAGAATAGTAGATTCCCTGGAAATGGAAATTTCTCTCGATTATTTTGGATTGGATGATGATGGTGACATGCATGTAGATTCCCGCTGGCTAGACTTTAATGAGGGTTTTCTGTTTTTCCCGCAGGCTCAACCATTTCCGGATCCGGTCTACAATGAACAAAATCCTACAAGTTTTT
>CBDUVK010000359.1:0-3034 GCA_965370645.1 uncultured bacterium | reverse complement strand
GGAAGCGTTCACGGTCACATTTACCCTGACCGAATCATTACCCATTGATTCAAATTTATAGTTGGTCACCAGGGTGATGGCATTTCCTGAGAGACCCAATGGTCCGATAAATCGCAGTAGTTTACCGCGCTGGGCGTAGATAACTTCTGCATGTTTTACACCATTGCCGGCTTCATCGAAAATTTCATAAAATCCGCCGCCAGGTTTAGCTTCAAGATAAAATTTCAACAGTTTTTCGGACATGGAGTGATCCCACCAGCCACTGATGTCCCCGCTAACCTGGCCAAAGAGTGCTTCTGGTAATCCGGGTAAAGTTAAGCTGTGAGTAACCTGAAATGCTCCGACTTTTACCGGCTTATTTTCAGCCTTTAACGATAAATTGCATAAAAAAAGCAGGCAGAGAAATCTAAGTAAGCCTGTGCTCATTGTTTCTCCTTTCCACGCGTTGATAAAATTTTTTTAAAATTGTTTATTTAAATATTGAATTATTTATTTGCACAACGGGTTAGTTAGATAAAACTCAACGAAACATTTGAAACTTACCGGCACGGCTCTGTTTAAAATTCAGAAGTTGTTTATATAAACGTTTTTTATATTTTGTCTGGATTATACACCTTTCTATAAGAGAAAACCAAGGAGATTGATTGCTGAACATCAAAATGTTAATTTAAGAAGAATTATGAAAAAGAGTTGAGGTGTCTATTATGGTTCTGGCAGAATTTTCTATGTTTCCCACCGACAAGGGTGAAAGCGTAAGCCAGTATGTATCACAGGTTTTAAGGGTAATCGATGAGAGTGGGTTGACCTACCAACTCACCCCCATGGGAACAATCCTAGAAGGCGAATGGTCCGAAGTAATGGCGGTAATTACAGCCTGCTTCGAACTGTTACAGCCCCAATGTCGCCGGATTTCTACCAATCTCAAAGTGGATTACCGGGAAGGAGATAAATCCCGGATCTTCTCAAAGATTGATAAGCTTGAAACGATACTGCAAAAAAAGCTTAAGTCCTGAAGATTAATCTTTAGCTGACAATTCCAAATGCAATCAACAAAAATCCGGATCCATTAATGAAGGTATGAATCAGGATATCGGTCCAGGTACTGCGGGTAAGTTGTACCAGGTAGGAAGTAATAAATAGTATCGGTAGTAAGATGAAGATAAGGTTCCATCCGAAAGGCAGATGAAAGAGAGTCCAGAACAGACCGTGGACAATCCAGGTAAATTTTCCATATTTTAATTCCTGGCGCGGGAAGATATACCCTCGCCAGAACAGCCCCTCACCCACGATATTGAAGAAAAACATTGGTAACCAGGCCAGCAGGATCCAATACTCACCAGCCTGAAGCGGCTGCATGGTCATGAACGATGGGTGGGCGGAAAAGTCATCAATGAGCAGGCTTCCCACTCCCATAAATATTTTTGTAAGTAGTACGATTGATATTATGCCAATCCCAGTGATGATTAAAGTATTCCGGTTTAATTTGTCCAGACGGAATCGCTTTAATACAGCGGATATATGCCATGGATTACCTTCCAACCGGTAAAAAACCAGAGCTGCAATGAACAGCGGTAAAAAAACCAGTAAACTGCCACAAATATGCCAGCAGACCACCTGGGGAAGGTTGCTCCACTGCTGCAGCCAGGGGATGCAGTAATCGGCGGCAATATAGAGTAAGAGAGTCGGGATGCCGAAATAGAGTATCGACGGAAAGAATTCCAGAGGTTTTATGGTTGTCCTGGTCATGTTCTATTTAGGAATATTGATCTATTAATTTTTTGAGAAACAAAGATCTCTCCGCTCCCGAGCACCTAACATTTTAAAGTATATGACGAATAAATCCTGAAATATTTTGGTGCTCGGTTGGTCGAGATGACTGCTTTTTTAGTCCTCAAATATCTTTATATCTCCAGACTTCACAGCCTCACCAAAGTATCTCTTTTGGAACCAGAGAGCCACATTTACCAGACTGATGAGTACCGGAACCTCCACCAAGGGTCCGATAACGGCCGCAAAGGCTTCACCGGAATTAATTCCAAATACCGCTATCGCTACCGCTATGGCCAACTCAAAATTATTACTTGCCGCGGTGAAAGAAAGTGTTGTGGTCTTGGAATAGTCGGCACCTATTCTGCGGCCCAGATAAAATGATACCAGGAACATGATCACAAAATAGAAGACTAATGGAATGGCGATTCTGACTACGTCAAGAGGGATTTTCACAATCACTTCGCCCTTCAGGGAAAACATTACCATGATGGTAAACAACAGAGCGATCAGGGTAATGGGACTGATCCTGGGAATAAATTTTGATTCATACCACTCCCGACCCTTTGACTTCAACATTGTAAATCGGGTAATAATGCCGCCAATAAACGGAATTCCCAGGTAGATAAACACGCTTTTGGCAATTTGACCTATGGTGACATCGACCTCAAAAGTTTGCAGTCCCAGCCAATCCGGCAGGACAGTGAGAAAGACATAGGCATAAACTGAAAAGAAGAGTACCTGAAAGATGGAATTAAAGGCCACCAATCCGGCCGCGTATTCGCTGTCACCTTTGGCCAGTTCATTCCACACAATGACCATCGCGATACAACGGGCTAAACCGATCAAGATAAGACCCGCCATATAGTGGGGCATATCTCTCAGGAAAATAATGGCGAGCAAAAACATTAAAATTGGACCAATAATCCAGTTCTGCACCAGGGAGAGAGCCAAAATTTTAATATTACGAAATACATCTCCTAACTCTTCATATTTGACTTTTGCCAGTGGGGGGTACATCATCAGAATTAAACCGATTGCAATCGGTATATTGGTGGTTCCTACCTGAAAAAAATTCCAGAAATCGACAATCCCGGGCAAAAGGAAACCTGTCAAAACCGCGATAAACATAGCCAGGAAAATCCACAGGGTAAGGTAACGGTCCAGGAAGGATAGTCTTTTTGTCAGAGATGGCATGGTTTTGTTACTCCTCGATTTAGACTACACGTCTTAAGAAATATGCTTCTGATAAAAGTCAAAAAAATCT
>CBDUVK010000358.1:0-3035 GCA_965370645.1 uncultured bacterium | reverse complement strand
AACTGTTTGACAGCATGACTTTATCTTGTAATCTGAAATTTTAACCACTTTATATTTTATTAGCACTACGGGTCAATCTTTAAAAATTATTCGAACATTTTAGAATTTAGGGTGTCTAATATAAAGGTAGAAGAATTAACAAATCGATTTTATTTCAGGGGGATATATTTTCTTCTTTACTTTCTGCAGTCGTGATATGTAATTTGGATTTCAGGATTTTGACTCCAGGGTAGGATTACAACTCAGAACTGAACTTGGCAAATAAATTTTCTGACTAAGGTCCGGATTATATGAAAGAGATAACCCGTGAACAGGCGGAGGAGCTTTTTCAGCTCTCCAAAGTTCTAAAAAAAGAGATTATTCAGACCAAAACTGAACTGAAGCTGCAGTTCTCACTCTCCAATCAGCAGGCACTGCATGTTATTTATAATGTTAAAAATCACAATCAAACCTTCTTCATGGACCAACCAGCCCCCACCAAAGCAAAATAATATCAAGTTGGTTATTGTAAAAGCTATCCCCGGGATAAAAATCTCTGGAGATACCCATTCACCTACCACCTATATTCTTTTAACATTTGCCAGATTTTGAAAATTGAACGTTTCGGTTGGGAAGCGATGAGAATAGGGATACCACTTTCCCGGGCGTGAGGATAATTAAATGGGGAGCCCTCTTCCACCACTTGGTAATGTTGTAAAACCGCATCTCGATTTGTGCCTACCGTAATCAGCCAATCTTCACTGTAATCCCGGTATCCCCAAGACCAGAAGCTACCCCCCTTACTGATACATTTGGGTAAGTTATAATTTTTCCCATAGTAGTCAATGGCTCCGGCCTCGCCATAATTGGTGGCATAGATAGCACATACCTTTCTGACGGAATCCGGAAGGCTGTAATAGGTTTTTGCTACTGCCGTTACCATTTGCTCCCATCCGAGCATATCGGCATAATCCTGGGGAAGCTCATGAATTTGACCTGTCTCCCAGCGCAGGGCTTCCCCGATGCCCAGATATCTTGAACCCAAATCAAAATACCGAATCATATTATCTAATGAGAACACCGGAATACCTACCGGGATTAAGGTGGTACTTCCCAGGATTAAAATTCCCAAAAAAACCGGTTTTAGCCAGTGCCAGTTAATTCGCCATATCAAATATTCAATGGCCACTGCACCGGCAGCAAACAGCATGGGATAAGCTGGTGCCAGATAATAAACCTTTCCACTGAGCAGGAGCATGGATATCAGCAGAGAAAGATACATCCAGCCGATAAGCCTGAAGGGTCTCACCTGCTGGCCAAATAAGAGATAAAGGAGTCCCGCAATCCAGATCGGCGCTGCATAGAGATTCATCAGTACCTGGACCAGTAAAAAAATGGCTGGATTATTATTAGATAACTGTGTTTCCGCCAGTACCCGCATATGGTCAAAAAAAGGTATTCCATTTTGTATTTGCCAGATTAAATTAGGAGACCAGATGAGCAGAGCGATACCTGCGGCAATATAGGGCCATTTATCACGGAGCATTTTTCTATGGGGAGTGAGTACCATTCCTACAAGAGCGCCAAAGCCAAACAACAACATGGTATACTTGTTTAATAGTCCGATTCCTACCACAATCCCCAATACAATCCAGAGTAGCGGACGATTGGTTTTAATAATCCGTATTAGCAAGTAAACAGCCAACACGAAGAATAACAGATTAAAAGTTACCGGCATCAGGAATATATTCATTCTGAGATATACCAATGCAAGGAGATATGCCACTGCAGCCAGAATCTGTGCGTAGCGGCCTCCGCCAAATTCTCTGGCGATGAGTCCGGTAAGCAGAAGTGTTATGGCGCCGGCCAGGGCGGGGAGGAATCGCATGGCATATAAACTTTCACCGATGAGACTTCGGGTCAGTTTGGCTATGAACGCAATAAACGGTGGCACTTCCAGGTATCCCAGGGCCAGATGGTCTCCCAGGGCCATGTACAGGAACTCATCACGGTGAAACTCAAAGTCGGGGCTGGTGAACAGCGGTATGAGCAATTTTAAGAGAGCAAGGTATATTAAAACAGCAGAAGTGCTCCAGAGAATCTTCTTGACGTCTGGTTTATCCATCTCCGATATCCTGATATTTCAATCTATAATGAAATTGGGCACTCCAATTTAGTAATAATGAGGAATAAATTACAGGGGATAATCATTTAAGATGCTTGACTGGCAATGACATTTGCCAGAACTCTAAAAACTCAAACTAAAGGAGTAATAAATTATTCATATCCTGGTTGGATGTTTATTTTTTGCCGAATTATACTTATTATGAAAATCGACGGGCACTTCTATAAAGATACCCGCCGATAATCAACCATAATGCAATAGAACTATTCGGTCTTTTCTGCAACAGCAGGCGCTGCGACAGGTTTGTAGAGAAGCGCTGCCAGTACACCCAGGATGACAATTTCGATAACTCCGAGGACAAACCAGTAAGCAGCAAGACTAAAGGGAATGGGCATAACAGCATAATTTCCCAGGCTCATGGAGAACATGAAGAAGATTCCGATAACCAGACCAAATCGAACACCCTCCATAATTCCGCGGCCTTCATATCCCTTGGCGAAAATGAAGACGAATAGAAAAGCCCAGATCAGACCACTCAGCCACATGATCCACATCATCTGGTTCATTTCGGCTTCCGGCCGCCAGAGATGGGAAGTTGCCTCATAGGCACCCCCCAGGATTAATACGTGGATAATAAAATCCATGATTGTGGCTGCAACAAAAACAACCAGACTGGTAATAATCCATTTCTTGGTATTCATGAAGCCTCCTCATTTTATGGTGAGATGAAATAAATTAAAATTCCCTGCCCACCTGATCCCTAAAAAAGATTCGAGTGCAACGCAATATTATTGGTTATCATACACTTGACCAGGGTAAGTGATCGCGAACTGTATTTTGCCAGAACTGCACGAAATTGAAATAGAAGGTGAAACTAACTGCTTATTCTGAATTTTGTTGAAAAATTTGCATAAAGGAAGTCAAAGATGCA
>CBDUVK010000357.1:0-3036 GCA_965370645.1 uncultured bacterium | reverse complement strand
GGCATCATTATGAGCACCTGGGATAGCGGCACCGTTTGGTTTCAACAAAATAGTGGAACCACCAGACAGCTTAATGCCATTGCTATCCGTAACAATATCTGGACTGCCGGAGAAGATGGGATTATTCTCAAAACCACCAATCTCGGACAAACCTGGACCACAGAAAATCAAGGACCTCGAGTCTGGATGTATTCCCTGAAGTTTGCAGATTTTTTTAATGGTTGGGCGGTGGGTGACAGCGGCATTGTTCTCCATACCGGTAACGGCGGCCTGACCTGGAACGAACAGACACGGTCCCCTTTCAAGTTATTTGCATTGGATTTTGTCGATGCAAATCATGGCTGTGCGGTCGGTGATGAAGGTATTGTGATACGCACCATCAATGGCGGCGCATACTGGAGACGGACGGATACACTGGGGACTGATTTATATGCGGTCGATTTTGTGGATGTGGATCATGGCTGGGCGGTAGGACGTTACTCGGTAATTTATTACACCAGCAATGGCGGTATCAGCTGGACCTCACAGAACAGCGGTATCATCCAACCCTTACACGCAGTAAAGTTTATCAATCAGAATGAAGGCTGGGCGGGTGGCCTGGAAGGTGCAATGATCCACACCACAAACGGCGGCAATACCTGGACGCCGCAAATTAGCGGTACTGCGATTCGTTTCACTGGAATTGACTTCGTAGATGCAAATAACGGCTGGGCAGTGGGCATCTATGGCGAAATATTTCATACCAATGATGGCGGCACCATCTGGACACCCCAGATCAGCGGAACTGGTGAATTATTACACGCGGTGGATTTTATCGATCTCAATAACGGCTGGGTAACCGGCCGGGGCGGCACCATTTTGCGCACCACAGACGGTGGAATTACCTGGCATTCCCAGACCACCCGTACCTGGTATGATATCAGCTCGGTCTGTTTTATTGATGCAAATAATGGTTGGGTTAGTGGCGATTATGGAGCAATAATGCATACTACCGATGGTGGAGGTATTGTCTCCATTCAGCAAAACAGTGAATTACAGCCCGAGAAATTACAATTATTGCAGAACTATCCCAATCCATTTAATCCCTCAACAGTTATCAGTTGGCAGTTGGCAGCTCGCAATCCCGTTAAATTAACACTCTATAATTTAAGAGGACAGTTGATTGCCGTTCTGTTAGATGAACTGCAGGATGTAGGTAGTCATCAATTGAGGTTAGATGGTCGCAAACTCGCAAGCGGGATTTACTACTACCGGTTGCAAACAGCTGGCTTTACACAAACACGTAAAATGATTCTGATAAAATAAGAGAATTATTCACTCTTGTTTAGACAGGATTGACAGGATTAATTATAAAAGAATTTTAAAATAATTATCACTTTATAACTCGATACCTTTATACCTGAGATTGGTTATTTGCCTTTAGTTACGTTCAAGATTCATTTTTCGGTGTTTCCCGGAAGGGACGGCTTACGCCGCGATGTTCGATATATTTTGATCCTGTTCATCCTGTCAGAGAATATTTTCGTCAGAATCATATATACTAATATCAGAAATGAAGCATCAAAGCGCATTGGTTGATGTTAGGATTTGGACCCTTTCTGGGGATAAATTAATGAATGCCATTAAGATTTTTTTAACTATTCTCATTCTAAATTTAGTCAATTTTCACTCCTTATTACCGCAAACCTCAGAGCCCGATAACGAGGAGTTCTACTATGAAAGACCGTATCTGTTAATCACATCAGCAACAGGCATTCCGGGAACAGAAGATTCAATTGAAAAGGAAGTTACGGATATAATTACAGCCTGCGTAACTGATTTAGGGTCTTTCGACATCATTGACCGTAATAGCGTTGCCCATCTTTTTGAAGAGGCTTCAATTGATACCGGGAAATTCCTGGACGATTCAGTACTGGTCAAAATCGGTCGTCTTGCATTTGCAAATGAAATGATGGTTGTCAAAATTGTGAGTTACTGGCAAATGGATCTGCATACAGGTGAGTATGAAAAGAAAGTAATTGATGAAAGCGAATACCTTTTGAGAGCTGTGCAAAGAGATTCCTTAATGCAGGAAAATAATATTCAAACTCATCTTTTAATTCAAATCAAAATATTGGACCTGGATAGCGGTCAACAATTGGAAACGGTTACTATCGAGATAAATCATACCCGGGGATCAAAGGAAGAATCAAGAGCAGGAATCATCGAAAAGTTGATTAACATAACAATTCGCGAATTAAAAAATATCTACCTGTTGTCACCAGAAGTAGTTGAATCAAAAAACAGAGTGGTTCTTTTAAATTCGGGTTCCAGAGCAGGCATTCAAAAAGGAATGCTCTTTTTAATCAAGTCACCTGATCATTTGGAGGAATATTTTGATGAGATAATAACTATTCCGGGAAAAAATATTGGAATCGTCTCAGCCAATGAGATTTCAGAAGAGAACACTTTCTCGACCATCTTAAGACAAAATGGGTATATTAAACCCGGCTATCGGGCATTTGAATACCCCAAATCAATATATGGCTTACGAATTAATTTCTCCCCCGCTATTGTCGATTCCATGATGAGTTTGGGTGCTCAGTTTTTCTGGCAACCGATTCAGCGATGGAGTTATGGTCTGGGAATACGGATGATTCGGGTGACAGACTCATACGGTGACAATGACTTTGGTTTTGGAATGGAGGGGCTCGGAGGAGTTCATTTGTTGAGCGGACCGAGGGTAAGGGTAGGTGGTATCATCGGATTAAACTTTGACTTACCCTTCAGAAAGGATGATGATAATAATACTGTCTATCTCCCCATTCTCTCCGGTCAAGTTGGCGTGATGGTGGATATTTTTCATTATTGGAAAACAGATATTTCAATTTTTGCCGGGTATCGAATTTCCTCCGGAATCAAAGGCTGGCAAATTTCAGGTGAAGAAGAAACAGATAGATCCGTTTATTGGGAAAATGCACCCCCGGAAGTCAATATTTCCGGGTTTTTTATTCAAATAGGATATAAATTTATTTTCCTGTAAACTAAAATTTAGAC
>CBDUVK010000356.1:0-3063 GCA_965370645.1 uncultured bacterium | reverse complement strand
TCATTGTGGATACGGAGATAATGGTCTAATTCAAGCACTGATGGAGTTAATGAAGATCCCCTATACCGGAAGCAACAGTCTGGCCAGTGGCATGGGAATGAATAAACACATCAGTAAAATTCTGTTTCAGAAACAGGGAATACCGGTAGCTAATTGGTTAAAACTTGATCATCCTGAAGAGATTGATAACGCAATTATTACCGAAATGGGATACCCACTGGTGATCAAACCCAACGATCAGGGTTCCACAGTAGGCTTGACAATTGTCCAGGAAAAAAACCAAATAGAGCCGGCTATTGAACTGGCCTTTCAGTTCAGTGAGATGGTACTTGCAGAAAAATACATCCCGGGGAAAGAAGTCACTGTTTCCATACTCGGAGAACTGGCGTTACCCGTTATCGAGATAATCCCCGAACATGGTATATATGACTATGAATGCAAATATCAAAAAGGTAAATGCCAGTACGTTGTGCCAGCAGAATTATCAGAAAAAACGACTTCCGACTTACAAAAATATGCGCTACAGGCTTACCAGACCCTGGGGTGCCGGCATTACGCCCGGGTAGACTTTCGGCTTTCGCCCCAAGACCAACCATTCTGTCTGGAAGTGAACACATTGCCAGGAATGACCCCAACCAGCCTGGTTCCAAAAGCTGCTAAAGCTATCGGCATTGGTTTTTCAGAACTGGTTGACCGAATCGTAAATATGGCCGTCGATAAAAATTTGTGATTTCTGTATTGTCTGCTCTTTTCCTGAGAGGAAGAAAGAGGATGATTTAAGGACACACTCTATGAAACTAAATTATCTGATTGTTTTTTGCACTGTGCCTGATAAGGAGACCGCTCTGAACATCTCCAATCATCTGGTGGAAGAAAAGAAAGCAGCTTGCTGTAATATAGTACCTGCGATCAATTCTGTGTACTTCTGGGAAAACCAGTTGCAACAGGAGGAAGAACAACTGCTTGTCATAAAAACACGAGAAGATCGTTTCGATTCTCTGCAAAAACGAGTAATGGAATTGCATCCTTACTCTGTACCTGAAATCATTGCAATACCTATAATTCACGGTAATCCGGAATATCTTAACTGGGTAAATGAAAATGTCGAATAGTGACAAACTCGAGAAAAAAAATCAGGAGTTCTGGCGTGGTGAAGTTGATAAAATCCGGAAGGATTCGCTCCATGGCTCTCATTATCTGGCGGACGAAGCTCTGGTAATCATTGAAGATTTCATACAAAAAAAACTTTATAACAACCGGACGGAACTCTTCCAATCGTATTCCAAGTTAGTAAATGCTCTGGTCAGAGCCAAACCTCTGATGGCATTGATCTATGCTCGCAGCCATCGCATCCTTGATTTCATAGAGAATATTCCCAAGGAAGAAAGAAATATTAAGGCTGTTCAAAAAATGGTTCTGAATGAAATAAAGAACATTCGAACAGAATCAGCCACCCGGGAAAAATCACTGATAAAGTATGGCGCCAGGATGATTCTCGATCAGCATGTCTTAATGACTCATTCCTCGAGCAGTGTGGTGCAAAAAATTCTACTGCAGGCCAAACGACTCAAGAAGCATTTCAGGGTTGTTTGTACGGAGAGCCGGCCCCGCTTTGAAGGGAGGGAACTGGCCATTCTATTGGCAAAATCCGGCATTAAAACACGTCTGGTAGCTGATGCGGACCTTCCCCGGGTCATGAAAGGGGTAAATATGGTGATGACCGGCGTGGATCGTATCACCGAAACCTCCTTTATCAATAAAACTGGCAGTTACAGTGCGGCAATCGTGGCAAAAGAGTTACAGATTCCTTTTTACATTGCGCTTGATACTACCAAAATATTGCCGAAACGTACCTATCCCGCCAAATATGTATCCGTGAATGCTACTGAAATTCTGGATAAAAAGGTAAACGACCTCACGGTTGAGAATTATTATTTTGAGGAAATACCACTTTCCTATGTCCATAAAGTGGTCTGCGAAGAAGGAATCTTTGAAACCGAAGAATTTATTGAACGATTTCTCAAATTCTAAGTTATTTGAGGATATAATCCGGAGGCCATTTGAAAGATCTTACCCGTCGTGTTCTGATGGCGTTGTGGGGAATACCGCTAATCCTTACCCTGAGTTATCTGGGAGGATATTATTTTCTTTTTCTCATTTTAATAGTTAATGGTATTTCCCTGTGGGAATTTTACACTATATATCAAACTCAAAATTTTCACGCCTATCGAAAAACCGGAGTGTTTTTATCTACTTTTCTGCTGCTGATGTCTTTCTTTTTTACCTTGGAAATCATGTTCATCGCCATGGGAATTATAACAGCACTTATCCTTATTCGACATCTTAAAATTTCCCAACCTACTACTTCTCTTAATTCTATCTTCACTATTGGGGGTATATTTTATATTTCATTTTTTCTCTCAATGCTTCTCATACTCCGCCTGAATTTTGAAAATTGGATGGAACTGGAATTCTCTACAAATATCGCAGGTAGATATTTTATAGCATTATGGATAACGATTTGGCTTTGTGACACGGCTGCATATTTTGGTGGAAAATGGCTCGGCAAGCATAAGCTCGCTCCCACAACCAGCCCCAATAAAACCGTTGAAGGGGCAATCTTCGGATTTTTAGGTGCAGTGCTGTTTTTTGGGATAGCGGGATCCTGGTATATACCATCTTTAGATTCCCTCTATCTCTGGACATCGGGTATTATGGTGGGGATATTCGGACAGCTGGGAGATCTGGTGGAATCCCGTTTTAAACGGGATGCGGGAGTTAAAGATACCTCCTCCCTATTGCCCGGCCATGGCGGTTTTTTGGATCGCTTCGACTCCCTGATCTTTGTCTCTCCCTTTCTTTTTTTACTGTTTTATCTGGCAAATGTGTAGCAGTCTAAAGTACTTAAGCAAGTGAATAGTGGATTCAAACGATTTATTAATTTTTGAAGAATAAAAGTAGCGAAAAATATTTAATATTAGGTCCAAACCTTAAAAATGAATTATCACGTATTCTTGCAACCTACTTTTTAATAGAGTTAATGTTAATAATTTAGAAATTCAG
>CBDUVK010000355.1:0-3064 GCA_965370645.1 uncultured bacterium | reverse complement strand
AATCTCTGCGGCATATATCCCAGAATTTTTCTGATGGATAATATTTCTTTATGGGCATCTATCCCGGCTATTTTGATCTGACCTGAGGTAGGTTTTAACAGGGTGCACAGGGCGCGGATCAGGGTAGTCTTCCCCGCACCATCGGGTCCGATGAGTCCGAACAGTTCATTTTCATTGACTGAAAATGTGATTCCATCCACTGCCGGGGAACCGTCATAGATTTTCTTTAGATCGATTATTTCTAAAGCCGCGTTCATTTCTTCCCTGCACTATTGGAGGTGAACTTCCACCGGCATCCCATGTTTTAAAAGATGATCCGGATTTGAAATATTGACCTTGACGGCATACACCAGGGAGGTTCGGGTTTCCGGTGTTAGGATGGTTTTCGGCGTAAACTCTGCTTTTGAATTGATCCAGCTGATCGCACCGGATAAAGTCTGCTCGCTTCCGTCCATATGAATTTCGGCCTGCTGACCGGTTTGAATATGGGGTAGCATTTTTTCAGACACATAAATTTTTACCCAGACCTCATTCAGGTCGATAATTTCGGCCAGCGGGGCCAGTGGCGGAATGGCCTCACCCGCTTCATAGAATTTGCCGGCTACAATTCCATTGAGGGGCGAGGTGATAGTCGCATCATGGATTTTTTTCTGGATCGATTTAAATTGAGCTTCCGCCTGGATTCGTTTGGCCTCTACAATGCGGATCTGTTGCAGTGCGGTTTGATAAACCGATTCTGCATTTTGCAGCTGGTTTTTCAGATCGTCTACGCTTTGCTGGGAGATAGATTCGTTTTTTAAGAGATCCTCGAAACGCCGGTATTTTTCCTGTACATATTTTAGCTCTTTTTCGGCCCGTTTTAATTGTGTCATGGCAATCAGTTTCTGATTGTCTACCTCCTGGAGCATCCCTTCCAGATTTTGTTTTTGAAATGACAGATCGAGGGTATCGATCTGGGCTAGTGTGGCCCCCTTTTCGATCGAATCTCCATTATCGAAGAGTACCTGCATTATTTTTCCCCCCGTCAGGGCCGGGACTTTTACGATGGTGCCCTCGATAACACCGGTGTAAATCTGTTCTGAGTCATTTCCATTGGAACAGTTTACATAAAGCATTCCCAAAGTTGTCATAAAAATTATTAAGGAGCGAAACATGTTATCCTCATTTTTGATAGATGGTCTCAATTTTTCCGGTTACATAAGCTAAAAGGGCTTTATCCTGTAACCATTTGATCTGGGCCTGTTGAAGTTGTAATTCCGCAGATGTAAAAGCACTCTCGGCATCATTTAGGTCTATTGTGGTTGCCAACCCCTGCTGGTATTGGTTGTGAGTAATGGTATAGCGGTCGTTTTCCTGCTGAAGCAGCTTGCGGGTAAGCAGGATCTGATCTTTGTCGCTTTGTAGGTTCTTGTAGGCCTGCTTCACCTCGTTTCTGATGGACAGAATCTGTTTTTCCTGTTCAGTGGTCAACTGGTTAATTGCATAGGAGATTTGATGGACTTCATGTTTTCTGCGTCCCCAGTTCCAGGGTTCCCATTGCAGGTTGATGCCAACAAAGTAAAGATCGGTCCATTTTTGCCTGAAAATTTGAGCATCCGGATACAGATAATGAAAAGAAGCCTGGGCATAGAGTTGGGGGTAATAACCGGATTTAACACTTTTTTTACGGTACTGTTGGGCTTGAATCTGATGTTGGATCTGACTTAATTCCGGTCGATTTTCCAGTGCCAAGGTTATGTAGGTTTGTAGGTGTTCCAGTACGAGTTTAATATCCTGCTCTGAGTAGGATTCAATCCCGGTGATAGATGAACTGTTGAGGACCAATTCCAATTGTATCAGGATCAGTTCGTAATCATAGGAAATTTTATTGAGCTGTGTTTCGATCTTAAAACACTGATTGGCAACATTTAAGGTATCGATGGCGCGTGTTTGTCCGGCTACCAGTAAATTTTTGGTTAATCTGAGATTATTTAGGGAACGATGTAAACTGGTTTGCAATGCATCCTGCTGAAGCCGGGTCAATTGGGCCAGGTAATAGAGATAACATATTTGATAGGAAATTTGTTGGCCCACCGCCTGCAGCAGTGATTCACTGTTTTTCAGATCTTCCTGTGCGGATTTTATCATGTTGCTGGTGCGTAACCCGGTAAAAATCGGCTGCTGTAGCGAAATATTCACATCATATATTTTAACAGCTGACGGTTCACTGCCTGCCGGGCCGAGGGGTAAATTGAGCTCCGGAATTTCCGAGATATAATTGAAAAAACCACCCGCAGTGAGTTTCGGGAAATATCCGGTTTTCTGAACATCTAATTGGCTGCGGGCCTGGTTGCTGCGATCGAGTTGTTGCTGGAGGCTTAGATTATTTTTCCGGCCGAGTTCCAGTGCTTCGGACAGAGACATGATATTCCGTGTTTCCTGTGCTGATACGGAGTTCTGGAATATGAAGAGAAATAAGATTAAAAATGTTAAAACGGTTTTCATATTAAGTCCGTGTTTATGGTTTAATGCCATTCCAAACCAGTTGAAAAATTTCTTTTTTTCGTTTGTTAATAAATTTGGTGTCCAGTGTATTTATTTCCGGAAAAATGGCTTGAATAATTGGCCCGGCGATGAAGGTGTATATGCACATTGAGATAATGCTGAGAAGAAGCTGATGGGGATCGGTTTTACGGATTTCTCCTTTTTTCATGGCCTGTTGAAATTTTTCAATCACCCTCTGGGGTGTGAAATTTAGGCGATCTGATGAAAACAGTTCCTGCAGGAATTCTCTCATATTTTCGCCCCCGCTTCTAATTTCCCATAACATAAATTGGATCACATGTGAATTCTGACTCAGACGATTGATATAGTTGTTTATGAAAAACTGCAAGAAATGGGAGGTGTCCAGATCCAGGGGGAGGGAATCCAAGAGATCGCCAATGACCCTTTGGAATTCCCGCTGGAAGATGGCCTGATATAGTTTTTCCTTGGAACGGAAATAGTAATGCAGCAGTGCTTTATTGATTCCGGCATGGCGGGCAATTTCTTCCATGCGAGCTCCGTCGCGGCCATCGCGGATAAA
>CBDUVK010000354.1:0-3092 GCA_965370645.1 uncultured bacterium | reverse complement strand
GCAACTCATTTATATAGGCGATCAATATCAGAGTAATTTATTCTAATTTACTCCTGCCCAATCAATTTGTTGCCAAGGTATGTCGTCTCAGCCCATGAAGCTGTGAGTTAGCTTACCGAGAAATTAAAAGTGAAGTATTAAATAATTTTATTCTGATTTACGATCTTTTACTGGCAGTTTGCCAAATTCTTCTTTGAGTGAGGTCGCATCCCACCCCAAATCCTTGTCCTTGCCGATATTGTCTATTTTGCCAGCAGCAGTTTTTCCAGGTCTTCGATGCGCTGTCGCGTTCCCCGAATCAATTCTTTCCGGTCATGTTGCATCTCTGCCAGTTCCAGTAAAAACTTTTCGTCGTGCCTGCGGAATGTCTTCACGGCTTGATGGGCGAATATGATTAAAATTTTACGCTTCATTGGACATCATCCCCAGAATCAAAGCGAAATAATAAGACTTTAATATAGTAAAAATAAGATGAAATATTGCGACTACATTTTGTGTCCAGTACCCAGAATTAAAAAATTCGATGATACAAATAGAGCTGATTTGTGGTTAAGAGATTTTCTCTCCATTGCGAAAATAGAAAAAAATCCCCAACTGACCATTTTTTATTTGATCTGGGTAAAAAATTGTATTAGAATAATGTGCATTTTTTTCAACTCATTTAATCTTTTTATTTAACCATATTTTAACAGGAGGAACTATAATGATTAAGCTATATAGGATTTTAATACTCAGTGGTTTGGTACTATTGCTACTGGCCAACGTCAGTTTTGTGAGCGCCCAGACCTGGTCGAAAGACCAGCAGATGGTCTGGAAAAATGTTCAGGATTATTGGGCACTCTATGGCGCCGGTGATCTTGATGGATTTTTAAGTTATATGCATGAAGACTATCTGGGCTGGAGTCTTGGAAACCCATTGCCGAATAATAAGGCTGAGGCCAAGAAATGGATGGAACCGTACTGGACTAAGAGAACTGTCACTGTTTATGACATCAAACCTGTGGGAATCCTGATCATGGGCGATATGGCAGTGGTACATTATTATTACGGTATGATGGTCAAAGGCGAAGACGGAAAAGAAAAGAACAATTCAGGACGCTGGACTGATGTGCTCATGAAAAAAGGAGACAAATGGCTGCTGATTGCGGATCATGGTGGGCAGGACGATGACGATTAAGAGTTCCCGGGGTCTTTGACAGAGAAATCTACGATTTAACGTACTTATGATTCTGGAATTATAATGAGGCATTCCGAATGGAATGCCTTTTTTCATGCAGAGATCCCTGAGGAAATAAAAACTACATTGTCAAAAGAATTGCCTGCAGATGAATTTTTGTTTGATATTCTTTATATGTTTTTGTACAATGATTTCAGATCAATTCATCTATCATTGATATCGATTGATATGACATTTTTTCAGCTGGAGCGTAATTATGTGTGAATTTTGTACAGAGCACGGAGAAGGCCGCAAGTGGTATCTTAATGCTCAGAATTATGCCAGTGAACTGCAGGAAGAACTTCATCGCCAAAAATTTATTGCCCATTTTTATCATGAAGTAGTTGGTAAGGGACACCGACAGTTATCCCTTCTGGAAAAACTGTTCCATGGTAAGATGTTTCTCCCGCAGAAAATACGGGACCGCCGGATGGAGAGTAGTAAAAAATCTCATTTTGGGCAAATTATTCCACTGGAGGAAATTCCCCAAATCCTGGAGATGTCCAATTCCATTACACGTGTTACTTGTGGATGTCGTTGGGCAGCGGAAAAGCAGGAAAGCCGGGTTTGCTATGGGATAAGCAGCGGTCCACCACACTGGTATGACGGTTTGGATATGGATTTTTTCGGATCTCCGGATGTTTCTCAACTAGAGCATTTAACCAGGGAAGAGGCCTACCGGGCAATGGCAGAAGATGACAAAAATGGCATGGTTCATAGTCTATGGACTTTTCACACCCCCTTCATTGGAGCAATATGCAACTGCGATGGCAGTTATTGTCTGGCGATGCGTTCATCGGTTGGGCAAAAATTACCGGTAATGTTCAGGGCTGAGTACCTTGCGGAAGCGGACAAAGATCTATGTAACGGATGTAAAGCTTGTCTGGATCAGTGCCAGTTTAACGCTATTGAATATCATGGTAAGAAAGTCCCGGTAACTATCGATGCGAAAAAATGTTTTGGATGCGGCGTATGCCGGACGGTGTGTCAACAGGATGCCATTTCACTTATCGACCGATCACAGCATCCAGTTGCGCAGTACTTGTGGGTGTAAGCCGTTCATTCTGAAAAAATTAATCTTAATTTTTGTGCTCTAAATAATATCAGCCATTTGCCATGATAGCAGTTAGCTGTTCAGCATAGGCACGGCTTTCTTCGTTTCCGGTAACAAATTCTATTTGATCCGGCTGTTCAATTCCCAGGTTTAATTCCTTGGCCCGACGGATCTGTTCCAGGTTAAATATTTTGCCACTCACCCGTGCTGAACCTAAATCCTTTAAAATGGCAGTCCCCACCACATCAATTGCAACCCGGTCGGTTCCGGCCAAAATGACATTGCCGTCTCTCACCGTCCCATGGCTGGGGCCACCAGCGATGAATGTCTTAACGCCGTCCATCACAATTAGGTCTGGTTTATAAGCAAGATTTATTTCGGCAATCATGCTGTTAATCTGATTAGAACCGTGCAGTTCCTGCATATGAAGAAAAGGAAGTATACCCACACTTAATTTAAGGGACATGGTAATGACCCCGGTATGGTGGGTTTTCAGGCAGCAGGTGGAAACGACATATTCCGCATCAGCGATGGTCAATGGTAATCGAAATCCGTTTTGCCAGTGGAGTCTATTGTTGTTATAAATTGTGTACTCGTCAGTCCCCAGATGCTTAATGGCAAATCCCATCTCATTTGACATATCGTCAATCCCTTTGATCTGTATGACATCCTCGAAGGTTTGATAGGATCTTTCTGCAAGCGTTATAGCCGAGGCCTGGCGGTTTTGAATTTCCAGCACCAGCTGACGCAGAGTATCGTTGTGGGTTGAAGCGGGCGGGGGATCGGCAGTATTAAAATTAGGTTTCAGAACTACATGTTTAC
>CBDUVK010000353.1:0-3092 GCA_965370645.1 uncultured bacterium | reverse complement strand
GCAATGACAACCTGCTCAATATCGGAATTAAGGCACTAATCATAAAACAACATTTCTAATGCCAACCATCGGAATCATCTTTGCTCTACTCACCGCATTCCTCTTTGGACTTCAGGGGGCTTACGGTAAAAAAATCTCTGCTAAAATTCCACCCCTTATTTTAGCGTGGGGGTCTTTTATTTTTAGTTTACCTTATCTTTTTGGTCTATTAGCTATCGAAGGACTTCCGACTATAATTTGGAAAGATTTCATTTGGGCTACCAGTGTCAGCTTTATCCTTAACTCTTTTACTTACTATATTTTTTACCGGGCATTACAGATAGCCCCCTTATCCCACACCATGCCATTCACCGCTTTCACACCGATATTTCTGATACCGGTGGCATTCATCATGATTAACGAACTTCCTGACCTAAAAGGTGTAATTGGAATTTTTTGTGTCTTCCTCGGGGGATTCAGTATTCATCTTGAATCTTTGAATTTAACAAAGCCTCTCAAAAACTTAAAACATTTGTCGGGTACTTTATTAATGATTCTGGTGGCATTCATATGGAGTATCACCGCGACGGCTGAAAAGGTCGCTGTTCTCAGCAGCTCTCAAGCATTTTATGGAGCGGTTATTTGTACGTTATTATCCCTGGTATATCTGCCTCTTATTTTTAAAAAACGCAACATCCATTTTAAAACAATCAGAAGTAAATGGCCTCAGCTATTCATTCTGGGATTAATCAGCGGCCTGATGGTTCTCACCCAGTTCACAGCTTATAAATTTCTGCTGGTTAGTTATGTTATCTCCTTTAAACGGGTGGGGATTATCGTCAGTGTGTTGATCGGTATTTTCTTCTTTCAGGAAAAGGGCGCGCTTAAAAATATTATCAGTACGCTGATTATAATATTGGGAGTTTTCTTAATTCTGATATAGATTCATTTAGCTTATTTATAAAGACGGTACTCGTCACTCGGCGCTCGCTACTCGAAAAAAACCTTATCAGATATAAATTAACGAGGGCCGAGAGCCTAGAGGCGAGAAACGAGAGACGAGTATCTAGTTTTCGAAATGAAAATCAACTTGATTTTGATTACCTATTTATTTAAATAAAACGACAATTCAACCACACAAAATCAAACCGAGGAATCCCATGGAAGAATTTCAACCCCACATACCGGCAGATTCAAAGATGACAGATTTCAGTATCCGGGCCCTGCTCGTTGGTGCCGTATTTGGAATACTGTTTGGTATGGCGAATGCTTACTTAGGCCTCAGAGTAGGATTAACCATCAGCACAGCTATTCCGTTAGCTGTTATGTCAGTTGCCATATTTAAATCTCTGGAGAAACTGGGGAGTAAATCATCAATTCTGGAAGCTAATATCGCGCAAACCACCGGATCCGCCAGCTCCTCACTTGCATCGGGAATCATCTTTACCATCCCCGCTTTATTCATGTGGGGCTTTAATATGGAGTTACTGCAGATTGCCCTATTAGGATTCCTGGGAGGTATGCTGGGGATTGTATTCATGATTCCATTACGTCGCTTTTTAATCGTAAAAGAGCATGGCACGCTCCCCTATCCTGAAGGTACCGCAGCCGCACAGGTTTTAATTGCTGCAGACAAAGGGGGCAGTAAAGCAAAATATGTCTTCCAGGGTCTGGGTATCGGATTGATTTATAAGGGGCTACTTTCCTTCGCGAAATTATGGCCAGCTAAAGTAAAAATGCACGTACCCGGTCTGAAAAAAGGTGAACTGGGACTGGAAGCAACGCCAGCTCTGCTGGGGGTGGGCTATATTCTGGGACCGCGCATCGCCGCTATCATGGTTTCCGGTGGCCTGCTTTCCTGGCTGGGTATCATCCCGGCCATTGCTCATTTTGGAGAACTGGTGCAAAGCCCGATGTTCCCGGAAACCGTCAAGCCCATTGCAGAAATGTCCGCACATGATATCTGGGAGCGTTATGTTCGCTACATCGGTGCCGGAGCGGTGGCAGTCGCCGGAATTATAACGGTATTTAAATCACTGCCGACCATGATCAACTCCTTAAAAGTGGGTCTCAAAGAGCTCTCCCCCAAAGCCATGGCGCTGGTTTCTTCACGCATTCGAACCGATCAGGACCTCTCCTTTAGAGTCGTCATTGCAGTTGTTGTTATTTTCATCGTGGTAGGAATCAGCACTCCCTATGTAGTTGGTATAGATCAGTTATTCATCACCCGGGTTGTTGGCTCCCTGGCCATAGCCTTTTTTGCTTTTATTTTTGTTACCGTATCTTCCCGGATTGTGGGACTGGTTGGGGTATCTTCCAATCCGACCTCTGGTATGGCAATCGTAACCTTATTGGGCACCAGTGCCATCTTTTATCTGTTGGGTTGGACAGACAGTCTCAGTAAGACAGCGGTGCTGACAATCGGGACCGTGGTTTGTGTGGCCGCCTCCATTGCCGGGGATATTTCCCAGGATCTGAAATCCGGATATATTCTTGGTGCAACCCCCAAACGGCAGCAGACCAGTGAACTGTTCGGCGCTTTTACTTCAGCCTTCTTTGTGGCCTGGGCGGTTATGATGCTGGGCCAGGTTTATGGCTTTGGCTCAGAGGAAATTACCGCACCTCAGGCAACTTTAATGATGACTGTGGTAGATGGTGTTTTACAGGCCAATCTTCCCTGGAGTCTGGTACTGATCGGTGCCAGCTTTGCCATGGTAGCAGAGTTACTTTCCATACCTTCCCTGCCTTTTGCGGTGGGAATATATCTACCGCTAAGTACCATGTCTCCGGTATATGTGGGTGGGCTGGTCCGGAAAATTGTCGATGCCCATCGAAAACGCCAGGAGCAAGATACCCTCACCAAATCCACCGATACCGGGGTGTTACTCAGTTCCGGACTGATTGCCGGGGAGGGCATCATGGGGGTATTGATTGCTGCCTACGCTTTCTCCGTAAAGGCAAAACCGGCCGGACTTCCATTTGGCTTAGAGGGCACAATGGGTGAAGTTGTATCGTTTGTTATTTTTCTGTTATTAGGGTATTACCTTTACAGGCTGGCGACCAAAAAACAGGAGGTTGATTAAGCTATCTTATCTAACTGGTAAAAGTCAGGT
>CBDUVK010000352.1:0-3094 GCA_965370645.1 uncultured bacterium | reverse complement strand
TTTCTCTCGAAGGGAAAAAAGTTGATTTTTATATCGCTCCAAATGGAAACGATTCCTGGTCAGGGCAACTGGCCGCTCCAAATACTGATAAATCAGATGGTCCGTTTGCAACAATTAAACAGGCCCAGCACGCTGTTCTGGAGCTAAAGAGCAACATTTACTTCCCTAAAGAAAAACCAGTAGAAAATCGCTGGATTGGCTCACCCCATAAATATGGTTCAGGCAGAGATATCCTGGTATTAATTCGCGGCGGGTACTATTCTCTGGAAAAACCGATTCATTTTACCGCAAATGATGGTGGAGAAAGAGTCGAGACCAATCTGCCCAGCGGAGCGTTCGAATATCATAAATTGAAAGATTATTATGTGACCTATGCGGCATATCCCGGTGAAATACCGATAATTTCCGGAGGTAAAAAAATCGAGCATTGGACTCAAAACAACAAAGTCTGGACCGCACAAATTACGGAAACAAAAGTCCAAAGCATCGTTGCGAACGGTAAAACTTTGACTCTTGCACGCTCACCGAATGTTGGATATTTTGTCCCACCTAAATTTTCTCAAAGCGCACAGGAGTTATTTTTCAGGAAAAATGAGCTTCGTCAGTGGCCGGAAATGGAAAATAATCGCGTGATTATGCTGTTGCGATGGCACACCGGAATAAACTCTTTTTCCAGGATTGATGAAAGAAAACAGATAGCCTATTTAAATAAACCACAACCCGGCGTTGTTATCGTTCCGCCAAGATATTATATTGAGAATGTAAAAGCGCTGCTGGATGCACCGGGAGAATGGTTTTTTGATAAGCAGTCAAGACAGTTGAGCCTGATTGTTCCCAATACTATTTCAAATCCAAATGATGCTAAAATTATTGCTCCGACTTTAGATCGACTGGTTTTTGTTGAAGGGACAACAGAAAAGCCGATACGAAATCTCAGATTATATGGACTACAGTTCGAAGGTACAATTCCGGGGGCAAGGGCTGTCCATTATGAATATGCTCATAATTGCGAATTGGTAGATGGCCAAATCAGGAGCATGGGTGGTACGGGAGTATTTTTGGCCAGGGGATGTTATCAAAATCGGATTCTTAACAATAAATTCGAAGGCATAGAACAAAGTGCAATTATTATCTCCGGAGATGCTCATCCAGCTAACTGGAAGGATATTATCCGACAAAACATTGTTTCTTACAATTCTATCGATAATTGCGGCGGAACTAATATTATCGCAAACAATACCCTTAGCACAATAATCTCTCATAATCTGATTACAAATACTCGAGGCAGATACGGCATATCAGTCGGAGGTTGGAGAAATTATGAGGAGGCGATAGATGGCGGATATCGGGTTGAGTATAATCATTTACATCATGTCCAAAAAGATGCGGATGATTCCGGTGTGATTAAAACCGCCGGTCTGACAGATGATTCTGTAATTCGTCGTAACTTGATCCATGACGTGAAAGCCGGCTATTTTAATGATAACGTGGGATTCTGGTTCGATAATATGTCTTCCGGGTGGAAAGCTGAGGAAAATATCTACTACAACCTGGAACAAGGAGAGATGAAACTCTGCGCCGCCAATCTTGTGGACAATATCTATCGAAATAATTTTGTAATCGCCCCCCCTGAGAATAAGCCGGAAGATTTTATTCTTGGTGAGCCTGAGTTTGATTATAAAAACATGCAGATTGAATTGTCTAATAAGTCACTTGCAAACGAGATCAAAGCTGGAGAAATTATACAAGTTAAAACGGATGTAAAGAATAACGGTTCAACCGGTATATTGCCTGTGCAATTGTATCTGAACCGCCAGATTGTGCAAACACAACTGTTTCCAGTGGTACATAATAATTCCCGGCAAATAGAATTTGAGCTTTGTTTACATAAGCCGGGTGAGTATCAAATTGCTGTAGGAACTGTACCATTTCAAACTATTTCTGTTATTGGTGAAAAAAGTACTCTGATATTTAGCGAATTACAGATATCTGATTTTATAGCTCCCGAGGGGAAAACTGTTTTTGTGACTGCTGCTGTTAATAATCTCGAAAATTCGGATCGGGATGTTAGGGCAGAATTGTATTTAAACGACAAAGTTCATGGTTCAAAATCTATTCATATCGCTAAAATGAATTCTGAAAAAGTGCAGTTTCAGATTCAGCCAAAAGCAGGACAATATTGGGTAAAAATTGGAAACAGCACTTCAAAGAAAATGAAAATTTATTCTCATCGTCCAATAGATTTACTTCGGGCCGATATGAAAAATTATACCTCTGTTACAGCTTCTCCGGGCAAAATTGAAATAAATCAGAAACAAAACCGCTTCAAAATTCGGGCGGCGGGATCTGATTTTTATCATGCGGAAGATTCGTATGCCGCCATCTATCTAACGGAAGAGATAAAAGGGAATTTTGTGGCAACGGTAAAGGTAAAAGGATTTGGTAACAGAACTCATGAATGGTTCAGAGCGGGACTGTTTGTTCGGAACGATATGGCAAAAAGTTTTGATACGACCCCTGGCAGTAAAGGTTCGGTTTTGATGTTTACTACACCCGGCCGGGCCGGAATTCAATGGGATGAATTTGGTAATGGTTGTATGCATAAGGCCGATAGCCAAAATTTGCCGGAAGATATTTCTTTTCCGTTGTGGTTAAAACTGGAAAGGCATGGAAACAGTTTTTCCGGAGCAATTAGTTATGATGGAGAAACCTGGATTAATTCCAAATATACAAAGGAAGTCCCCGGCTTAAATATTTCTATCCATCTTGGTTTAGCAGCCGGTTCCTGTGATCAAATCCCTTATATGGTAGAATTTGAGGATTTCCAAATAGAAGTTGAAAAGAAATAATGTTAGGTGTTTTCTTTAATCGAATATTCAGGAAGTGTAATTATGAAAAAAGCATTAGCAGTAGGTATGTTTGTCACTATAGCTGTTATTTTTATTGCGATCGGTTGTAAACGGAAAGAAGAAAGCAAGGGCAAGTACCGAATAGCAGTGATTCCCAAAGGGATGACACACGTTTTTTGGAAGTCAATTCACGCCGGGGCGGTCAAGGCCGAACAGGAATTAAAAGAGTCCGGCCTGGAAGTGGA
>CBDUVK010000351.1:0-3107 GCA_965370645.1 uncultured bacterium | reverse complement strand
ACATGGTTATAAACAGGGTGTCGGAAAACACCAGAAAAAAGGGATCGGCAAAACCCTGCTCCAGGCAGCAGAAGAAGATGTTATTTCAAAGAATGCCGATGGATTAGCGGCCTGGGGTGTTTCCATGCCTTTCTGGATGAAAGCTTCCTGGTTTAAAAAACAGGGCTATAAGAAGGTTGATAAAAACGGGATGGCGGTTCTTTTGTTCAAACCATTTAAAGAAAACTTTATAACTCCCAAATGGATAAAAGAGAAGAAAAAACCCGGAAAAATTACCGGGAAAGTATCTGTTACGGTGTTTATAAATGGTTGGTGTCCTGCTCAGAATTTAGTATATGAGCGAACAAAGAGAGCAGTAAAAGAGTATGGCGATCTGATTGTTTTCAACGAAGTTAATACTTTTGAGAGAGCTGCTCTTGAAGAATGGGGCATATCTGATGGATTATTCATTGATGGTAAGCAAATAAGAACCGGTCCGCCACCATCATATGAGAAGATTAAGAGAAAAATAGAGAAGAAAGTTAAAAGACTGAAATGATAATATATTTATTTCATCAGCTTCGAAAATCTAAAGTTATTCCATAAGAATATATTTGATTCATCCTATTGTGATAACAATTGTGCTAATATTGATATTTGGGTATCAAGGAAGTATTTCTATAAACTAAAATGCAATTCTTGATCGTATTTAATCTTTATTCTTTTCTATAAATTGTTCTTTTCTCTTGATAGAAAAGAACCAAAAGATCAAGACTGTCAGAAAAAATCAAGAAATTCAGCGGCTCGCTTCACTGAAATTCTGAAACTCCCGAGCATTCAGTTGGTACAATTCATTAAATTATCCAATGAATTATTGAATACTCGGTCAGACAGTCAGAATTTTAGCCGTTCCGCTCGCCGGAATTTTCATTGATTTTTTCTGAAGGTCGTTGTAAGCAAGCGTATAAAATTATTTTTCTGACTTACCTTATCCCCGAAAGAATCCTGTTTAAAGTTTTAACCCTCTTCATTCAACTCTTCAACTATTTAACCCCTCAAATTTTAGACTTTCCCTCCTATCCACCTTTTACATCATTTTTCCTTACTATTTGGGCCAGATTTTACCGGAAGCATTTCAGGAAAAGGAATTTTAAAGAAAACAGTGTATAATACCGGCACGAAAATCAAAGTGAGCACGGTGGCAACTAAAAGCCCGAACATGATGGTAACAGCCATTGAGATAAAGAAAGCATCCTGAAGAAGTGGGATCATGCCCAATATAGTTGTCAGAGCTGCCATCATCACCGGATTCATACGGCTGATACCAGAATCTATTACCGACTGATATCTGTCTTTACCGCTGGCAATTTCTGTGTCGATCTGGTCTATCAGCACAATAGCATTTTTGATTAGCATACCGGAGAGACTAAGTAATCCGAGCAATGCCATAAATCCAAATGGTTGTTTAAATAGGAGTAGACCGAGAGTAACACCAATAATGGCCAATGGTACTGTCAACCAGATAATGAGTGGCTGTTTGATGGCATTAAAAAGAAAGATAACAATCAAAACCATCAAACCGAAGTAGACCGGTATAGATACCGCTAAGCCTCCCATAGCCCTTGCTGAATCCTCTGCTTCTCCTCCCCAGGCGATATAGTACCCTGACCTGTTTAGCGGAATTTGATCCTGATCTTTTATAGGAATTGTGGAAGTATTATAATCTTGGTATGGATCTCTGTCTCCATAATTTTTTCCATAGTATTGAGCCAAATCGACACCGAGTGCTTTCTCGATTTCCGGTTTAATTTTTACGAATAATTCACTAGGCAACCCCTCGATCGGATCACAATGGAGTTTTATGGTGGTTAGCCGATTTCGTCTCTGTATGGTGGCATCTTCGGTTTCAGTAGTAAAACCGGATGTGACTTGCCTTATGGGTATCATACTCTGGGCGACAGGGCTCCAGATTTGCAAATCTTTGATATTTCCCACATTCATGCGCTCTTCTTGCGGTGCACGTGCCAAAATCGGCAATAATTCCTCACCTTCACGATATACACCGGTTTGTTTTCCCTGGAAAGCGGCACGCAGAGCGTCTCCCACTTCCGGTCGGGTGATGCCTAATTGTCTTGCCTGTGCTTCTGCAAGTTGCGGCCGGACAACTTTGACCTTTTCTTTCCACTCATCCCGGATGGCTTTTGCGTTGCCACTTTCGTGCATAATATCTTTGGCGGTTCGGGCTAACTGTCGAAGTATTGTTCGATCCGGGCCACTGATTCTCAGTTGAATTTTACCACCTTCACCAGGCCCAACCAGAAATTTCCGTACGTTGAAGATTGCACTGGGTATCCGTGCAGCAAGCTCGTCTTGAATTTTTGGTATCAATCCATCAATTATTTTCCAGTCATTTACATCGACAAATATAACTCCGTAGCTGTAAGATGCGGCACCTGGTACATAGGTAAGCATGATTCGTGGCTCTGCGCCCCCAACGGCAGTAGATATATGGGTAACCCCTTCTATACTTGTCAGATATTCTTCTGCCTTCGCCAGTTGTCTTTCCGTATCACGAATATGTGTGCCTTCCGGGAAATAACATTCAATGAAGAACTGGGAACGAGTTGCGAATGGGAAAAACATCTGTTTTACAAATCCAAATCCGTAAAAAGAAAGCAGAAAAATTCCTACCACCACTCCCACCGTGATCCAGCGGTTTTGGATAGCAGCTGTGAGTGCACGTTTGTATAATTGATAAATTATACCATCATAAGGATCTTTTACCTTGCCCTTAGCTTCCCCTTGTGGTTTTCCTTTCAAAAATGTTATACACAATAATGGTGTGGTGGTAACGGCGGTGGCCCAACTGAGAGAGAGAGAAATTAGAATTACCGTAAATAGGGAGCGACAGAATTCACCGGTAGCGTCCTCAGAGGTGCCAATGGAAGCAAAGGCGAGAATAGCAACAACGGTAGCGCCGAGTAGTGGAACGGCTGTTTGTCCGACGACTTCTTTTGCGGCCTGGAGTCGATCCATGCCCTGCTCAATCCGAACTCTCATCCCATCTGTTACCACAATGGCATTGTCAACCAGCATTCCCAGGGCTATAATGAGAGCACCGAGTGAAA
>CBDUVK010000350.1:0-3114 GCA_965370645.1 uncultured bacterium | reverse complement strand
GCATTTTTGCCGAAGGTTGGCACAGCCAGTGGTGCGGAGTTGGTCATGGATATTCCCATAAAATCATATTTCAGGGCCATAAGCGGATAGTATCCGGCATATCCATAGTGATTGGAAGAAAACACTGTGACCATTCCGAAACCTTCCTTCTGAGTTTTTTTAATGGCCAATTCCATACCAAATGTTCCCATCACCTGGCCCAAACCATTCCCGCCATCCACATTGGCAAGAACACTGGATTCCTTAAGAATCTTTGGTTTTGCATCTGCAATAATATATCCACTCTTAATTCCATCTACATAGCGGGCCAGCCTGGAAACACCGTGTGAGTCAATACCCCGGAGATTGGAAGACACCAGGTTATCCGCCACCATCCAGGCATCCTTTTCCTCTACTCCCAACTTCATCAGTGATTTTTTGGAAAAATCGAGTAACTTCTCCCAGTGAATTAATTTTTGTTCCATATGTACTCCCATCGAAAGTTATTAAGTAATTTTTCTATTTATATTTAGATCAGTCAAAAATCATTATCAGGTATATTTTTCACATGATATTCACTTTTAATAATACAACTATTTTATAAAAAAATAAATAGATTTGTACAAATTCTTTTAAATTGTGGAAAGTACCATTAATTACGGGATGTCCCCTGCTCCGGAATAACTAATATGAAAATATTTACCAGAGACTCAACTAAGATTGTCCGACAATCAGACCACCCAGGATATTTTCAGTGGATTTTTGCAGACGAAAGAAATTGTTTATTTCGTCATCAAAAAAGTTTGAAATACCTCGTACTGCCAATCCCATGGCACTACCGGCGATATAAAGTGCTTCACTCAACATACCAATATTAAAGTGTGCATAGCGATATCCTCGGTTGGAAAAGATATCGATTTCATCAAAATCAACGGCAAAAAAGAACGCCACACTGCAATTAAATACCGCATCCTGAGCGAGGGTAAGATACGAGATGTCGCCGCGGAAGGTACCTTTTTTTATCAATTGTAATTGATGAGAATTTGGGAAGTAAAGATAAAGCCCATTGGCCAGTTTTTCCACATCGTTAACCACCAGATAAGTATTAAAGGCCGGAAAGTTATAAAGTGCCGGAATTTTCTGCATGAAATTAAGAAGACTGGACAACTCATTGAGAGTTATGGAGGTTCTTGAAAAAAAATGTGCTGATCGCCGATTTTCAATCACCCTCAATGTTGAAGCATAATCGCCCATTGTATCCGTTGGATCAGGCAAATCAATGACATTCTGTTCGGGTGACTTCTCCTCTATCGATCTTTTAAAGGGAAGATTTACCTGCACATTCAAATTATTTTTATCCGATACATCATGGGAAGATTTCTCATAAAAACGGGATTGCAAGGGGCCTGAACCTGATTCCAGGGTATCCTGTTTTTGTCCGGGCATACTGAACCAATAGGTTTCAGTCGCTGTATATCCAGTTGATTTTCCAATGGCAGCCACTGCTAAGGTAACTTCATCTTGTTCATTAATTTGAAGAAATTGATTCAGGGCAGAATCGATAAAATCTCCGATGATATTGACATGCAGGCCCAGACTGGCTGCTCCCAGCGCCAGATTTTGGAGAATATAACCGGCTTCCAGGAAGGAGTAGCGCAGAGCCCGATCCTGATATCGCCAGGTGTTACGGGAGAAGGTGCCTGAAAAAAGGAGATACAGTGGAGCCTGGGCTATCGAATCAATATTAAAACAGGCGGATGTTACCTGAGTTTGAAAATTACCAGTACCGACTTCAATAAGCTTATGATCTAGAGGATGATAATAATACAATCCCTGGTTCAGAGTATCAACGCCATTGGCAACGACATAGATTTCTATGGGATAGGTTGAACTTGCTGAAGGTGAAGCCCGGTAAAAGAGGGCTTTTCCGGTGAGATCTTTTTTTAAAGTTACCCCGTTACTGATATGTAATAATAAGGAAAGCGTTTCAAGAGATATCGCAGATGAACTGAGCATTTGAAATTGACGGTAGTGCATACTTTTCTCAAAGTCAGAGGCCAGATTTCCCTGGTCCAGATTAAAATTTGTGGGAAGACTAATTGTATTTTTACCCTGGTATTCTTTTGTCAGTGATTTATGAGCGTCGGGTATAGCTTCCCGGTAAACTTCCTTCACGTTATTAAATGAGTATTGTGTTTGATGATGATATTGTTTTGCACTGTTGAATAATCTCATCTGAATGCTCCTCTGTTTCGCATACGGAAAATAGATAATTTAAGAAGATCATGCCAGAAGAAATGCATTAATTATTGATAGATTTTCGCTTTGTCAGTATTCTTTTTGCTTGACAGATCGGGCATAATTGGCTAATTTTCAGGTGATTTGCGGGATCGTCTAATGGTAGGACGTCTGGTTCTGGCCCAGGAAGTGAGGGTTCAACTCCTTCTCCCGCAGCTAAAATACAAGATTACCACGAAGTGACCGCTATGCGGAAGACAAATGAAGAAAGTTCTTTGGTCTATTTTTTATCTTTGTATCAATCCCCTTCTTTTTAAACTCAGCACCTTCCCGAATATTGATAATTGATCACTGATTATTGATATTGAGCCATTGTTCATTGATAGAATGTACAGTATCAGAAAAGCATAAAAATGAAAATGGATCGGACTATTGCCCCCCTCGGTGGTACCTTCGCTTCATACCTGCTTCCTTGCGTCGAGGGGCGCAATAATCCGATCCGCCATATAGTAAATTTCTAGGCGGACAGCAGATATTAATTTTTTATAGGAGAGGAGGCCTATGACTAAGCTCTGCTATCCGCCAATTGCAGGCGGGAACGGAATCGAACCATTGGCCTTTACCATAGTAGTGGTAATGCTCTTCCTGCTGAGCTACCCGCCTAGTTTGTGGAGCTGAGAGGGTTCCCCCGGGAAGGGGTCCCTTTGGGAAAACCTCCATCCTCTCAAATGAATCCATTCAAGTTGCTTTCCCTTTAAAGCTACAGCCCCAGAATCTGATCCCAGATATCGATTCTGAATATAATAAAATGTTATTTCTACAAAATGAGTAGATGCAGGTCACAAACCAAACAGACTAAAATAAAACAAGAGATTTTCAGTTTTTTATTATAAATAG
>CBDUVK010000349.1:0-3149 GCA_965370645.1 uncultured bacterium | reverse complement strand
GTAATCGTTAACCCAGCAGTTTGATTAAAATCAATCACATATTCAACCGGCCTCTTACCCTCAATTTTTATCTGCTTTTCCCATTCACCCAACACCGGATGCCGGGCTCTTATCTTGTGCAAACCAACCGGAAGTGTCGTCTCAAATTGAATATTGGTATCCTTCTTTTGCAAGATGCCATCCACATAGATTGACCCCCATGGACGTATTAATATTTTAAGGCTACCTTTTAAAGGTACCAGGGATTTAGAAATATTGCTTACACGGTTACTGCTGATTTTAACATTGGTGGCGTATTCTTCATAGCCTTCTTTTTTAAGAGAAACCAGATAGGATCCTTCTTTTAATCCCTTTTCAGAGATTGGTGTTGAACCGATTGAGTATCCATCAAGCAATACAGCCGCACCGTTGGGTTGAGAAGAGATATTTAATTTCCCCAGAATTCCCAACACTGCATCAACATTGGTTGTCTGACCTTTTCTCACTATGAATGCATCACGATATTCTGCATATCCTTTTTTTCGAATAATCAAATTGAAGCGTCCCGCATTTAACTCCTCTTTTTCACGGGGAGTCGTTCCGATAAACTTATTATTGATCCACACTCCGGCTCCATTGGGTGTGGAATATATTCGTACACTTCCCAGATTTTTCTCGGCAATTGGGGCAGATTTTGGAAGCAGAACAAAATTATATGATGTATTTTGATTTTTAGTTACATTTAATAATGTATCGAGCGGTAAAAAACCATCTTTTACAATCTGAACAGAGACTAAACCGGCCTTTATTTTGGTTTCTCTAATGGGAGTTTTACCTACCGCACTATCATCGACGAAAATTGTGGCATCATCCGGTTCGGTGATTATGGAGATGATTGCCATATCGGTCTTATCGGGAATTGGGGGGAGGTCTTTACCACTAAAAATGTTCATCGGATCCATGACTAAAATATATGTCAGAGTTAATACCAGCAGCAGGGTAACGACCATGAAAACAGATTTTAGCGAAGGTAATTTTGGACGAGATGGCTGAGAGGTCACAACCTGGGAAATTGAACTTTCATAATTTAGAACATCCTCATTCATCTCCTCCGCACTCTGATAGCGCTTTAGTGGATTTTTATCAATTGCCTTGGTTATTATTTTTGCCAATGGTTTCGGAATGGTGGAATTAAATTTGGTAGGCGGCGGAATTTCTCCCTCGACGATTCGCTTTTGGATTGAAAAATCAGAATCGGTTTTTTCAAACGGTGTTTTGCCAACCACCATTTCATACAATGTCATCCCCAATGAATAAATATCACTCCTGAAATCGACATTTTTTAAACCCTTTACCTGTTCAGGAGACATGTAATAGAGGGTACCCGCCCTCATCTGGGTTACCGTGCTTGATGGCCCGTGTTGACGGATAACTTTTGCCAGTCCAAAATCGGTCACCTTCACTTTTAAATCAGCATTAACCAGAATATTACTGGGTTTAATATCCCGATGAATCACCCCGACACCATGGGCATGCCCTAGTGCATTCAAAAGTTGTTTACTTATTGTTATGGTGTCCTCCCAGGAAAACGGACCCTTCTCCTGAATCCATTCACTTAAGGTCTTCGCTTCCACATATTCCATCACCATGAAGACACCTAACTTGGTATCGCGAAGTGCATGTACTGTGACAATATTGGTGTTTTCAAGTATAGCCAAGGCCCGGGCTTCTGTTTTAAATCTCTTGAGGAAATTTTCATCCCTGGCCAGCATGGGATCAATCATCTTTAAGGCCATCAATTTATCTAGGGATTCATCCAGGGCCTTATAGACAACACCCATACCGCCTCGACCAATGACTTCTAAAATTTTGTAGTTATCTACAATTTTTCCGACTAGTGTTTCCATATAAATATGATTCCAAAAATGGCGTCACTCATTGAGTTCATTTTCGTTTTTAATGGCCGGACTGACCCTGAAATCCGAAAAGAGAACCTGTTTATTGGGATCGGCAAATAGACCGACCTTTCCTTTAATAAATTCCTGACTTAGCCAGGCCTTCAATAATTTTTGATTATTGTATACCATGATCCATGGTCCCAGACATTTCACCTTTAATGTCAATTCATTAGATTTATCCAATTCATCCGATGGATAGGGTATGGAGAGTAACTCTTCACTCTCACTACCCGATATTTTTTCAAGTGTAAAGTTTTTCTGTCCGTTGACGGTATATAAAAAATAGTCGTCTGAGTTACTTCCATTCCCTGCCCGATATCCAACGATTAAACCAATTTTTCCAATTCTTTGGATATTTTTTACTTCTGCTGTCACTTCAATATTAATATCTTCAAAATTTTCATCGTAGATTGCCTTCTTGGCAGTCGGATTATCTAAAAAAATAATGCCTGCTGAACTAAAAGAATAATCATCTTCTGTTAGTCCCAAAAAATGCCAATTGGATAGCTGATGTCCTTCTGCCAGTATATTTTCTTCAACTCTTCTTGTCCTCTCATTTGTCACCGGTTCTTCAACCGGCTTTTCTAATTTATTTTCATCTTCCTCTGTTGTTGTGACAGATGGTTCTAAATTCGAAACTGGATTTTCAAGAGCATTTTCACACACCTGGATAGAATTCCTCAATTCTTGATTTTTGGGTTGTAAATTCAGGGCTTTCTTATAATAAATAATCGCACTTTGATAGTCTTGCTCATTCTGCAGTTGATCTGCTTGGCGTTTATAGGCTGTAGCAATTTCATTGATACCATTTACTGAAGCCAGGTTCATGGGATCATCCTGAAGAATACTTTGATAAATCTTTAATGCAGCGTCCCATTCACTTACTCTTTTTAATCTTGCAGCCTCCATTAGTAGCTTATTAATATCAGAATTTATTTCACCCATTTCTGAAGATCGAGCCGATCTTAACGATTCCTGTGGAATATCATCCTCACTAAAAATATCCTTCTGAATTCCTATCCAGCTGAAAATATTTTGATGGAACCGGTAACCAACCCAGGAAATCCCCGCGATAATCAGTATTAAAATAAGCCAACGGAACCAGCTTTTGCGGGGCTTACTTTTCTGAACCGGTACTTCAGGTGCGGCCACCATTTCTTTCTCATGAACCTGAATAACCTGAACGGTAATATTGTCATGCCCTCCTCTCTC
>CBDUVK010000348.1:0-3151 GCA_965370645.1 uncultured bacterium | reverse complement strand
TAATCAATAGGATATATGTATTTATTTATATTTTGAACTATTAGAAGCTGAGATTGAATAATTATCCTAAACAACATAAATACAACAGGATATATAGTTACTTCGAAAAAAGGAATGAGAATGAAAAGGCTTTTATGGTTTTGTTTAATAGGTGTGATCATTCTTGTTAATTGTGCAAAGAAACAGGTAATTCGATTTAAAGAAATTCCCACTAAACCGATTGCAGAAATACCTTCAGAACTGAGAGGCATCTGGATTACCCGCTTCGACTGGATCCACTCCGATCCGGATTCAATGAAGCTAAGAATTGTTGAAATCATGAAACAAACGGCTGAAATGCGCTATAACACAGTCTTTTTTCAAGTGAGGGGCCAGGCGGAAACACTTTACCCCTCCCCTTTAGAGCCCTGGTCCAAACTGCTTCAGGCAAAAGATCCAGGCTATGATCCGGTAAAACTGGCTGTTGAAGAGGCTCACAAGTATGGATTAACCTTTTATGCATACATTAATCTTCTAACCCTCTGGAATGAAACAACTCCACCAAAAGATCCCCGGCATTTGTACTATAAGCATGGTCCTGAAGTAAATCCGGATAGCAGCTGGGTCTGTTTTGATACTTCAGGGAAACCCATGAAACTGAATGAATATTATTATTTAAATCCCGCCCTGCCCGCGGTAAAAACATATTTAAAACGCGTAATAAGGCATTTTGTAGAATATTATAATGTTGATGGAATCCATTTCGACCGGATTCGATATCCAGGCCCCAAGTATCTATTCGATCCATATTCCGTTCACTTATTTCATTATGACAGTCTGAAGTACCAAATTACAAGATCTGATTGGGCCCGGGAAAAACTAACCGATCTGGTAGAAGATGTTGTAGCAGAGGCCTTACTTATTAAACCTTACCTGGTTATATCCGCTGCCACCTGGGGAATGTACCGTACCCAGGACCTGCAAGGTTACGAAAGGTTCGGGTCAGGATATGATAATTACTACCAGGATGCCATAGGCTGGCTCGACAGGGGCATCATGGACATCGTTGTGCCCATGATATACTGGGACATCAGAGATCCTAAACCAAATTATAATGAATTGTGGGATGATTTTAGAGAGCGAACTTCTTTGTATCGAAATATAATACCCGGCATTCGTCTGAAATCAGAATGGATGGCCAATGCTGAAATTATCAACCAGGTGAACTATCTCCGCCAGAATAAGGCCTTGGGGCATGTTATGTTTTCATACCGGGTACTGGAAAAAAATGCCGATAAACCTCTCCATTCGATTATATATCCGCATAAGGTAGGCTTACCATTACCACTTAAAAGAAATCACCCTGGACAGGTCGTGGGCCTTAACATAGATAAAATTAAGACAAACGATGAATCAGCGAAAGATTGGACTGTTGATCCCTTCTCTTTCAGGAATACGGCAGATTCCGAGGGCTGGCTTGGGTTTATTCTTCCTGAACTACCTAAAACACTAGGAATCAACGAATATGAATTGAATACTCATGAATGGAGAATACCATACAGGTATACCGTGGAATCAGACAGTACGGTATCTCGGAGCATACCCTGGCTTGAATTCCGGAATTATCGATCTGACACTACGGCAGATTCCTCATTCAATTTATTGTGTAGAACGGTCTACCCGGCCCGCACTTCGATTAATCATGACAGTGTCAAACTATATAAAACCGGTATTTTTTTCGATAACATCCCTCTTAATCTAGGCGTAAATCGCATCGGTGCTCAGGTTATTACCGCGGATTCGAGTACCACTTCCTATGAAATTGAAATATATCGGAAACCTAAAACTCTAAAAGCGTCTGTTCCGCTTTGGATTGACACCAGTACAATTTCCTTTGATTCAGATCATATTCTACTCAGTAAGGATAAAATTCCCATCAGTTTTTATGGCTCACCCGGACAACGAGCCTATCTGGAACTAAAACCCGGGAAGAAGAAAATTCTAATGCAAAGGAAGGATTTTGCAGAATATTCATATTATATGACGAATCTTCCACTGGCAACTCTGAAACAGGAAAAAATATACCAACTAATACTACACCTGGAAACCATCTCAGCTGATTTTTCAGATGAAAAATTTAAATATACTCTAAAGAACACAGTTATGGTTAGAGACCCTGAAAAATTTCCTCTCGTCACCACCAGGAAAGAGAATGCCCTGTTTAGATATAATCTGGGAAAGATTCGCTTAGGTGGTCCTCTGATAGCTGAATATCCACCGGGAATCCATCTGCAAGTTAACGGAAGTATCGGAGATCACTACCGAATCTATTTAAATGAACTTGAGGACGGGTTCATCGAAAAAGATGCAGTTGAAACTTTACCTTCCGAGAATGTAAAACCTGGCTATTATATACGGAGTGTCAATGTCAGTCCTGCTGAGAACTCGGATATTCTCACCATTCCCTACCCCTTCCCTGTTCCATATGCTGTTTTTCCTGAACCCGATAATCAACTCATCAGATTAACCCTTTATGGCGTAAAAACCAGCAGCACCTGGATGGTACATCGATCAAATCTGAAATATATCAAAAAAGTGACCTGGCAGCAGCTGACTCGCGATACCTATCAGCTCCTGATCCATCTTAATACCTCAAAAATTTGGGGCTACGACTGCAAACCTGAAGGCAATCAACTGATCTTTCGTATAAAGCACGCTCCGATAATTAAACCAGATTCTTTATTCAAAGGTATTAAATTAGCCATTGAAGCGGGTCATGGGGGCAATAATACCGGGGCAGTAGGATTATCCGGATTAAAAGAGAAAACCATCAATCTGGACCTGGCAAAAAAATTAGAGAAAATCGCACTGGACTCCGGAATGCAGGTTCTACAAGTCAGAGAAGAGGATACCTATATGACTCTCAGCGCCAAAAGGAGTGCCATCAATCAGTCTGATGCCCATATTCTGGTGAGTATCCATGCTAACGCGTCTGGCCGTCGCAGAGGTTTTTTAGGTGTGAATGGGACAAGTACCTACTATCATAATCCGTTCTGGGCAGAGTTTGCTGAAATCATCTATGAAAGATTGCTGGATTTGGAATTAGAAGAGTTTGGGGTGGTGGGTTCTTTCAATTACCGGGTTATTCGCATGTCCTCTCGCCCGGCCATCC
>CBDUVK010000347.1:0-3159 GCA_965370645.1 uncultured bacterium | reverse complement strand
TTCTATCGGAACCCTATCCCAATCCCTTTAATCCGGTGGTTCATCTGAGATACCACCTGCCTTTTTCTGATGAGGTGAGTGTTGACGTATATGATGTGCTTGGGAAGAGGGTAAAATCTATTGTCAATGAAATACAGAAAGCCGGGTGGTATCAGATCTCCTGGGATTCCCAAAATGATGCCGGAGCTGCAGTTTCATCTGGCATTTATCTCATCCGTATTCATACAAATTATGGCACCAGGATGAAAAAGGTGATTTTGATGCGGTAGGGTGAAAATCAGAGTAAAAATTTGTAATAAAAGAGAAATATTTTGTCCCTACGGGACTTGAGATTGTTTACCGAAACATTTTCTAAAGATATCTCGTCCCTCACGGGACTTGGTTCGTGGTTTAAAATATTATTGTCTCAAAAGAACGATTGCTTATGATATAAAATATTTTTATGAACCTCTTCTTGTATTTCAATGGAATTTCAGTCCCTTTAGGGACGTAATATTTATAGAAAAATCGTATCAGAAAAAAATTAAGTCCCTCTGGGGACGAAATATTTAAACCTTTTCTCGTGGAAGAAACAAAAATGCTACGCGCTCTTACGATCCTTCCAATTCCACCACTTCAATAATTCCGGCTGATATTCCGTATTCGATGCATAATAGACCGCACACCTCAGGACATACAGCATACAACGATCGATTTTTTGACCCTGTACGACACACAATTGTTGGTACAGAATTTCCGGATCTTTATCCTGTAAATCAGCTGTTGAACGTATATCCAACTCCCATAGATCCTCAGCGATACTCCGTCCGACTCCCGGAATCTGCCTTAATTGAGCAAGGATTTCCCGTTTATTTTTCATACTAATCAACCTGCATATTTCCAGGTTTAAATAGGGGAGTGGTGTCCTGATGAAGAAGAACCCAAAATGAATAAATCCCTAACGCGGTTCCCAGGGGAATATTAAATAAGTTAAGAATGGCTAGTATTATTACCAGAATTCTTGCCCACTCCCGTTTTTGAAGAAGGCCGATTCCACCAATGATTCCCGGAACTGATAAAATAAGCAATAATAGAACAATAACTGAACCCACAATTGAAAGAATGGCAGCAGCTTCTTCATCACCGGACAATATGGCGCTCCCGGCAAACACAATAATGATGATCACTGCAGCACACAGCGTAATCAGATTAAAAATGATGTAAAGGACGCCTAATAGGGTTACATGTTTTTCCATGAAAGAGCCTCTTGTTTTTTTGAATCTTTTTAATTCATTTGAATAGCCCCGATTTTTCCCGGAAGGGATCCCTTCGGGATAAATCGGGGATAAAAATTGCCTAAAAATCCACTCTACCGCACTTTAGTGCCCCAACATAGAGACTGTGGCAGCTTGTAATACTGGAAGAAAAATCTCCAGGTTTTATGTCTAAGTATATTTCCGTTAACCAATTTATTCATTTATTGCCCTCAACCTTTGCTTAATCCAATTATATGCAGCGGGAGCTAGAGGGGAAACCGGTTTCTGCAGATCAAAAAATTGTGGATTTTCAGGTAGATCCCTGAGAACCATTCCCAGCATTAGCTTACTAAAGACCGATACCTGAAGAGAATCGCCATATGTTGATTGAAGATCCTGCTGAATTTCCTGAATTACCTTTGTTCCTTGCGGATTCTTAGCCTCGATTTCAATTTCATAATGAATGAGTTGTCGATCTTTCCCCTGAAAATTGACTCTATCGATTGCCAATTCTGCTACAATATCATTTCCGGATTTAATCTGACGGGTCAGACGGGATGTATGTCGATCCTGTATAATCGAAAAACCAATCTTCTGCAGGCTTTCCAAGGGTTTGTCGTCTTCCAGTAATTCAGCTTTCACCTGAAGATCTACTCCATATTCTTCCAATTGCAGCAGGGTCTGTTGGAATGCCTCTCTTGACCAGGGATATTCAATTTCCAGCCGTTCCACACCTCCCCAGTTTTGTACACTTGTTCTCCCTTTAACAGTCATAAAATGTTGATTATTTTCAAGTCGCAAACGGAACGCCATTCTGTTTCGCCTGAAAATCTCTTCGGCAGTATCGAAGTAAATATCATGAATTTGTTTTGATTCGGGCAGGGTCAATGGATACTCGCCAATTTGAACCAACTTTGAAATTTTGTCAGCAATTTGATCCGGATTACTGTGAATAATAATGAGTTTTACTTCCAATTCTTGGGGTATCTTGGGGTTTCTAGCTTCCATTTCAAAGATTATTCATTAGAATTTAAAAAACTCAAAATAGAACGCGGATGACACTGAAAAAGACGGATTTTCGCTGATTAATTTTAATTAAATTGAATAAAAATAAAATCTATTTAAGTCCTAAATATTTAGTGTATTAGATATCTGTGATCTTCCGTTTCATCCGTGTCATCAGCGTTCTATTCTTTAATAAGTTCGAACTGTTTTTTTGATATTTCATATAAATCTCCAGGTTCGTTGAGAAGGAGTATACGATCATCATCAAAACAGATCGCTTCGCATTGCGGCATAGTGATGGGCAGCCAGTAAATTTTTCCTTCAAAAAATGCCTGGTTTTCCTTGTCCACCTCAAATAACCAGATGCTCTTTTCTGTTAAAACGATAAGTTCTTTGCCATCGGGATGAATATCTGTTCCGGTCACCCTTCCTGCTGTATTAAATTTACCCATCAATTTTGCCGCTATATCTTCTTCGCCGGATTTTAGATCAATTTCATATAAACTGCTTTGATTATCACCTCGATTTTTTGTAAATAAATAAACCTTTCCATGCCGCCAATAGATCGCTTCTGCGTCAAAATTCTTGACAGTTGAGGGAAAATCTTTCTGTTCCGGATAATAAAAGTGAATCTTTCGGTAAACGCGTGTAGTTACCGTTTCCCAGGGATAGGGCTCCTTGATGATATAGAGGGCAAGATCCCGGCGTGCATTACTGTTATTTCCACAATCAGCAATGATGAGATGTCCCTGATCATCGGTTGCGATGGATTCCCAATCCACATTCACTGCATCCGGAATTTGAATTCCCTGGTAATCTTTCATCCATTCTGGCTTAAGTATTTCCCCGATTGAACTGATCGGAAAAATTCTGGCTTCGTCACCGGAATCATTGAGGGTCCAGAAAACATTTTCCCACA
>CBDUVK010000346.1:0-3174 GCA_965370645.1 uncultured bacterium | reverse complement strand
AACAGATGTCCATAACCAGCTTCTTCCATATCTGCCCTGGGGATAAAGCGCAGAGCTGCTGAATTAATGCAATAACGCAAATGCGTCGGTGCCGGACCATCTGGAAAGACGTGTCCAAGATGAGAGTCCGCTACCTTACTGCGTACCTCCACTCTGGTTTCATAACCTAAGGATTGGTCGATTTTTCGTACCATATAACGGGAATCAATGGGCTTGGTGAAACTGGGCCAGCCAGACCCGGATTCGAATTTGTGGGTAGAGCTGAAAAGCGGTTCACCGGAAACAATATCAATATAAATACCATCATTCTTGTTCTTATTATATTCATTCGTGAACGGTCGCTCTGTCCCGTTTTGTTGAGTGACACGGTACTGAAGCTCTGTCAGATGCTTTTTAACTTCATGCGAGGCAGGTTTTTTGAACTGATCCGTACCGAGATTACCCCAGGTTTTTTCAATAAAAGCATCCCTGCCGGAAGCCTGACGGTAGCTGTAGTATCTATCGGGATCTTTTTTGTAGAAATCCTGTTCCGCTTCTTCAACAGGAGCGAACTTTGTGTATTTAACGATTTTTGTAACCAGTGCTTTTTTTAAGATCCCGGATTGATCCAGGTCGCGCTTAGACTCTTCTGCCAGTTTCTGTTGACTCTCGGTATGAGAAAATATATAAGATTTATACTTCGGACCGCGATCGTAGAAAGAACCCCCCTCATCGGTTGGATCAAACTGACGCCAGTAGAAATCCAGAAGTTCCGGATAGCTGATCACCCGGGCATTGTAGGTGACCTGAATGGCTTCCACTTTTCCTATCGCACCTTCACCTTCGGCATATCCCGAGGTTACATTTTCCAAACCATCCAACTTTTCAAAAGCAGCTTCCATGCACCAGTAGCAGCCACCGGCCAGTGTAGCTACAGCAAACTCACTTTGCATTTCACTAGAGGAGATCTCTTTGGATTGAGTATTGGAACAACCCCAAAGCGTGAAGACGATCATCAGAGAAAACCATTTATACCGTTTCATGTTAATTTCCTTATTTATGTTTACTTTCCCAAAGTTACACCGCCGTAAACCTGAAATTATCACGAAATGGTCAAATTTTAATCACATTTAAATTTAACTTGAAGGGATTTCTGTCTGCGGGAGCCCCGTGGTAGAGACTGAAGCTTTCAAAACGGTTTCCACTGATATTTGAACAGCGAAACAGTGCTATTTTCACTTAATTGAATACCTTCCGATTCTAATATAGATTTCTGCATGTTCCAGGCTACGCTCTCCGCAGGGAAACTTATTCTGCCCCGGCTATTGATTACCCGCTGCCAGGGGACATCTGACTTGGATGGTAAATTATGAAGGGCGTAACCCACCTGGCGAGCATGTCCGGACAGACCGGCTAATCTGGCGATTTGGCCATAGGTTGCCACTTTACCTGGTGGGATTTTTTTGACGACCCGATATATTCGCTGATAGGTATTCTGCTTATCCATTTTAAATAAAAGTTTCAATATGAATTTGCAGTTGAAAATAAAACCGTGCAGAGGGATAACAAAGTTTAATTTCAGCGATTTCAAAAAGAAAGGGCATCATATTCTAATGCCATGGAGATACAATTTTAAAGTAAGCCCCTCATATTTCCTGTGAACAGGAGATACAAGGGGGCAGTGGAATTCAATTACCTGGTAGATAATATCCCGGTATCTATCGCGAAATGTTTACTTTAATATAAGGCTTCCTGAAGCACTTTCAAGTGAGATTAAAGGTTTGTCTCCTGAACGCCTGATAATTTTTCTAACATAATCTCTGCCGTGCCTCGTAAAAGATTCTTCTTCATCGAATGCAACCGGTGCTTTGATGTGGCCACCGTGACGACTGGCCTCGAATTCGAAACGGCCCTTCAGAGGATTACCATTGTAATCCAACGTAATATTACCCGAGGCGGTAGAAAGAGACAGATCATGTTGAGAAGGACTGGACAGTTCAACCATAATATCACCTGATGCTGCCTTAAAATCGCTATTCTCTTTAATTTCTACTTTATCAGCCTCGATATCTCCGCTGGCACAACTTAAATCGAAGGAACCTTTGGCAACCTTGATGTCTATATCTCCTGATGCTGTGCTGAATTCGACCACTCCCTGGATATCTGACACGCTAATGTCACCACTGGCAACTGAAACATCAAAATCGCCCTCTACTTTTTCCATCTCTATATCCCCGCTTGCGGTAGAGATTTCAAAATCGCCTTTGCACATTTCAATCGTCACATCACCGGAGGCCGTACTGATTTCAACTTCTTTTGTCAAACCACTGACCGAGATGTCTCCTGAGGCAGATTCAAACTCGATTTCTGTTTCAGGTGGAACGGTTACCGTCCATAAAACGCTGCCATGGGCATTTCCAGACCAGTCTTCCGACAATTTGATACGATCACTGCGTTCCTCCATTTCCGGTGTAAAAGCATCCGCGGGCCGCACTTTGATTTCCACGTCAACAGTAATTTTCCCTGCAGCGCCTTTCCTGATAATACAGTCACCGCTGGCAGTGCTTATTTCAACCAGTTTTTTTGCGGGAAAAGTTTTGGATACTTTTTCCTGGCTCAGCACAGGGAGGGCAATGAAAATTAAAAATACTACCAGTAAACCTAATTTAAAACTGTTGTTTCTCATGTTAAATTCTCCTTCTTTAAGGTTTCTTACAGATGACATTTTTTATCTTACATCGTCTGGTGTAAATCTAAAAAATAAATTTGATTTTGTCGCCCGATATTGCAATCTAGAACCATTTGCGGGTTCTGTATTATTTAACCGAACGTGAAAAGAGGGAAAACCTGTTTGTATCCCGGACCTCATTTATTGGTGGTTTTGGGATTACATCGTTTAAATTCGGATGGTGTCATACCGGTAAATTTTTTAAAGGCGGTATTGAAAACTGACTTGGAGTAAAATCCCGTGTCGTACATGATTTCCAGAATATTTTTCTGATAGCCATCTTTACTGAGGAGCATTTCCTTTGCTTCCTGGATGCGATAACGGTTTATAAAGTCATTGTAGTTCATGTCAAACCGTTCGTTGATGATACGGGAGAGGTGGTTATAATGGATCCGGACTCTTTTTGCGATGATTTTAAGATTTAAATTCGCATTTAAATATAATTTTTCCTCCTCCATTAATCGTAA
>CBDUVK010000345.1:0-3181 GCA_965370645.1 uncultured bacterium | reverse complement strand
TGATTTGAGTGGGCATCTAAGCAAAATTACGGTATTTCGAAATACCTTAAATCCTAAATCAAAAGGAAAAGGAAATCTTAAAAGTCTGATTTCCGATCTTGATTTTTTCCAATCGGTCCATTTTTGGGATGATTACTTTGATCTGATGCAGGAGAGAATGCACAAATATAAGGGAGGTCTGTTTCTCGATCTCGAAAAGATGTCGGCTGAGGACAGATTTCAAAGCATGAGAAATCTGATAGATTGGTCAGGAAATCACCCGGAATTTGTGTTTAACTTCTGCCTGACTCTTCATCAATTGGATGAGATGGAAAATATTTCTCCCTTGAACAATTTAACTAAGTACTATATCAATCACTATAAAGAAGATCCGGATTTTTTGCAGAATTTGATCTCTCTTTTTCAGAAGAAGCCAACTTTAATTTGTAAAATTATGCAGGCATGCAGTGCCACGACTTTGGAAAATCTCAACAAAATAATCTTCCAAAAGACCATTCGCGGGAAACGCTCTGTATATCAAAAGAACTTGGCTGAATTGGCCAGTCTTATCACCAGTTGCAGCTATTATTTTAAGCGTTTCATCACCAATATTTATACAAAATTCCCGGACTATGCCTGCTATATTGAAGATCCCACTCTTTTCCGGAAAGAAGAGAATAGGATCTTGAAACATCTTCCGTTTATAAAATCATTTGATGAGAAAAAAAGGCAATTGGGACATTACTATGATCTCAATTTTTTAGGTTTGGGATTGGAAACCTTCCGTGGTTTGGAGGTTAAGGAAATTAACAATCGTTTTACACATTTCGTAAACAGATATATTCAGGAGCTTTTTCAGATTTGTCTGCGTGAAGTTATGCAGAATGCACGAGAAGCATCCCGGATCGCTGAGCATCTGGTGATTTATGCATGTGGAGGCAACGGCAGGGAACAAGCCTTTGATGATGATTTCGATCTGATTATTGTGATCGACGATCATACCTGTCATGATTTAGCATCCATGCGTGAGATTATTGCTTTAATGAATTCGGAAATGATTAAACGGGGTACACTCCCTCATTTCCGATTCAGCCAACATTTTGGAGAATATTTCTGTCCCTTCGATGAGTTAAAGAAGTTGGTGGGCTCTGATTATCCTGAAAATTATATCGATCAGTCACAGTTGTTAGAATCCCGACCACTGGTTGGGGGGAATGGTATCCATGATAAATTCCTGAAGGAAATAATAAAGGGACAAATATTCTCGCATGGGAAGGAATATATAGCCCAGATGATACGGGAGATAAATCAGCGTCATGGATCTACCACCTTTTTCCGGGATAAATGTGCTAATATCAAAGAGTGTACTGGTGGATTACGGGATATTGAAATGATCATTCTTATTTACAAGGTCCTATATCAGCTCGAAGAGACCGATCCATATGTCCTGCTGAAAAAATTTATCGTCCGAAATCGAAAACATGCAAGTCAATGGAAAAGTATTAAGAATTCGCTACTGTTTTTACAGAGGTTCAGATATGTTTATCGACTGAGTATTACTGCGGAAGATCATATCTATGCTGAAGGTTTGGATGATGTGGCAAATAGACTAAATCCTGAACTCCCCGGACAGGAAAATCCAACCGAATGGCTCTGGAATCAATTTATTTTTCACCGTCAGGAAACGTGGAAGGCGTTGCGGTATCTCATCAGGGCGCTCGATTAAACTTGTGCCATCTCCCCTCTATGTGCCAGCTTGGCTACAAATTCCTTTGGTAATATTTTATGATATTTGATGCCTACATCTTCCAGATTTGCACCCTGGGCCAATGCTAATAGCTGGAAGTAATAGATAACCGGAATATTGAATTCCTTTTGCATCTTACGGGCTACCCGGATCTGTCCCAGGTCGAAAGAGTCAAAACAGGTAGGGCAGATCAGGCCCAGACAATCTGCTTTGGATTGTTTGATAGATTCAAATACATCGGCACTCATATTAAGCATCAGATCATGATCCTGGCAGGCCTTTCCGCAACAGAGCAGGTATTCCTGGTGATTGATTGGTGTGGCCCCGGTAATCTCGATAAGTTCCTCCAGAATCTTCGGTATCACCGGATCATCGACTCGCATTATCTCGCTGGGTTTTAGTAAATGGCAACCATAATGAATTGCCACGCTGATGTCTTTCAGGGGATATTTAATGCTATCCTTAAGTTTCTCCATCCCGATATCATCCCGCAGCAAGGTAACCAGATGGCGGACATTAATGGTTCCGCGAAATTCGCGTCCGATCTTTTTAAGGGATTTGTTGATTTTATCTCTTAATTCCTGATCCTTTTTCAAATGGTGATTGGTCTCACACAGGGTGGATGTACAACCGCTGCACATGGTGATGATATCAAGCTCATGTTCTTCGGCCAGGGCAATATTGCGGGCTGCCAGGGAAAGCCAGGTCATTTTATCTGATGCCTTGAAATAGATCGGGTCCGGGCAGCAACTGAAACGTGGTTCTTCAACCAGTTCCACCCCCAGGTTTTCCAGGGAATAGCGGACTGCCTTCTCCATTTGAGGATATTTCAGGGCAATCATGCAGCCCCAGAATGGAATAACTTTCATATCACCTCTCACTGTTTCAAAAGTTTTTCCACTTCATCAACGCAATCCATCTTATAAGGCGGTAAATCCAGTTCAGCCCGGCGTCTCTGGGCCAAATCCGTGAGCGATACTGTGGAACCACTTTTTCTCACCCGCTCCACTATATTTTGCACCACCGGGGGATTGGTCTCTTTTTCGACAGAAAGATTTTTCAATGCGATAATGACTTCGATAGGACTGACTTCCTGGGGACATCGTTCGTGGCAGTTGTAACAGTTTGTACAGTTCCAGATGATGGATTCCGAACCGATCAGTTCATCCTCGAATCCGAATAGTGCTTTTAAGATAATTATTCGGGGATTGAATTCTTCCAGATGCCGGTGGGTAGGACAATCCGCTACACACGCACCGCACTGATAACAATAATTGTGACCGAATCCGCCCAGGACGTTGTTCAGTCGCTTTCGAAAACTATAATCGATAGTTTCCATATTTGTGCTTTTTTTATCTTTCTTTCGCATAATACCAATATATTTTAAAAAAATCAATAGTTGTTAGTTTTTGTTTGCATTCGAGATAGTTTAAATAGGTCCATCCCGGCAATAAA
>CBDUVK010000344.1:0-3182 GCA_965370645.1 uncultured bacterium | reverse complement strand
GGCTCTTTCATCCCCTACTCTATGCCGGTTTATCCCGGCGCTTTCACAACGTCCCTATTTTCCCTATTTTCCACTATTTCTATATTATTCACCGGAGGATTCAAGCAATCTGGTAAATCACAGGCCGATAATGAGGACCTGGAATCGGCTTCCCGCTATTGCGCGCCGATTCAATCCATGCATTTTTTGCTTTAATAGCTTCCGAAAGAGCCGCCTCCGGTGTTTCACCAAAAGCGGAACAATGGATTAAATCGGGAATGTCTGCAATATATCCTTCATCTTCATCACTGTAGAAAATATTAATATGATAGTCTTTCATTCATTATCCTCCATATGAAGATTATGTTTCTCAATTATTTTCAGCAATTGCTTTATCTGATAAGGTTTAGCTTTGCCTTTTACATTTTGCAGGTTTACCAACTCAGGAATATCCGGATGTAAAAATATATGGTGACCCCCGGAGATGCGATCCAATCTGAACCCAAATGCCTCAGCAATAGTCGTCGCTTCATTGAACCTGATGTTCTTTGAACCGGCTATCAATTTTTGGAGCAATTTTCGCTTATTCACATTTAACTCTTGGTAAATCTATAATGATTTTATCAGATAATCACGGGTTTGCCATTACAAAATTGTTGGATTGAGTTCAATTCGATCCAAAGTGCTCATAATTTACCTCCCAATTAATCATGGGCTATAATAAAATAATCGATAGGAACACGGTTGTCAATCCAGACTCAACAACCAACCAGTAATCCGTGCAAATGATGAATGATCGAGTCAACTACCCCCCCTTTTTTCTAAAGGGGGTCAGGGGGGATTTTCTTGCCCAGTTAAATGCGAAGCCGATTCAACCGGGGCCTGCCCAGTTAAATAATTCGTAGAATTGGAGCGAAGCGAATTTAAACGGGGAGCTGGCATGACTTTTCTCCCCGCTCCTTGAGATTGATGCGGTTATTTCTTAAATCGAAATATAGAAGGGACGTCCCCATTTCCATAAATTATCAACCATTTACCGTGGCCCGACCCCCTTTCCCCTTTCCACCTGGATCGCTTTTACTGCTTTTCAAACTCAATAATTTTTAAAAGACCTTTAACATACCCGTTTTCATCAAACTCAAATCGCCATAATCCGGGTGATAATTTGTTTTCTTCCAATTGTTTGTCGGGGGCAAATGACTTAACCAATATGTCACCTGCTTCAGGCAAAAGATCGCTGAAAGCTTCTATCGTTTCCGGTGTTTTTGAATCTCTTACTTCGCCGAAGTCTGTGAGGCGCCATCCATGTTCTAATTTTAATTTAAGATCAACTTTTCCTATACCGGCTTGAACCTGAATGACGTACTCTTCCTTCTTTTGGGGAAGGTAAATGATGTTGCCCTCAAGGGTTCGGCGGTCCAGTGTTTCCAATTTTTCAGTAACTAACAGATAAGGATGAGGACGATAAAAGCGTATGCCTTGCGTGTAAGGGTGGTCATTGTCAACAGGTGAAACCGTCACTTTTGCGCAGCTGTAAATAATCACCAGACCAAGCAGAAATATCCAACCTTTTCTAGCCACTTTTGAGCCTCCGTACACTGCTGTGAGTTTCGATTAGTAAAAACCCCAGCTCTCGTTTTAAGAAATGGGGTATTGCGATTCTTTCTACGACCACCTCAAAGGGTTTGGGTTAATGTGTAGGCCCTATGTTTTTCCTTCCTTTTTACCTTTCTTGCGCCAGTCTATACCATGGTCTTGGAGATGTCGCTCAATGGCTTGCTTAACGGCAGCGGAGACACTGATGAATTGCTTGTCAGCGAGTTTTTTGAGTGCAGCCTTCATACGAGGGTCAACTTTTAGATTCAATAAGACTTGCATGTTGGCTTTTTAAAGGTTTTTGGCTTTGGTGTCAACATTTCACTTGACTGGGTTTTATTTAAAGTGTATAAAGTATTACTAAGTAATATTTTATAACCCTGGATCGCGAAATAGCGAAAATCAGGTGTAAACCAGAAATCCAGGGTAATATCGGGCCGGTTAAAAGCGATGTGGTGCTGGTATTGGAAACAAAGATCAAGTGAAGATATCTTTAATACTCATCATAATATTTCTACTCCCAGCTTTGCTATTCGCAAAACGGGAGCATCCGGAAAAATGGTACCAGCAGAAGTGGTGCGAAGCGAATAAGGGGCAAATTGAAGTAGTGCTATCGGACGGCACCCGCTGCGATTGCCTGACAGATACCCATGCGATTGAGTTTGATTTTGGCAATAATTGGGCCGAGGCCATCGGGCAAAGTGCGTATTACGCACTGCAAACTGGAAAAAAGGCGGGAGTTGTTCTCGTATTAGAAACGGTAAAAGATCGGAAATATTGGATTAGACTCAACACCACCATCAAGCACTTCGAATTGCCAATCGACACCTGGAATGTAGGAAATGCATCGTATTAACAATATGATCGTCCGCTTTCAAATATGCCAGGCCAACTCAATCAACAATGTCCACTCGTTTTCCCTTAGCCCATGAGGTGTCCGTTTCCGCCATGAGCTGCCTGCCGAGGCGAAGCTCGCCAGAGCGAAGACTGGTCCACCAGAGGCCGTGAACTGCCTGCCGCGGCGACCTGTCCCGGCGAACCCTTGACGAAGACGGAAACCCGCCAGAGCGAAGATGGATCATTTTCGCTCTCACCTCTCGTTGAGTTATTTATATATTTATGGACGTCCCCATGTCCATTATTCGCTTCACAGTTTTTATCAATCCAATAATCGAACTTGTAATTTCATATACGAAACCAGAGCATAAAAAACCTCGCTTTGTAATCACTAATCAAGACCCGGGACCGAATTAATTTGTTAAAGGGTTAGCGGCGCTTAAAAGCGAACGATCTCAATTGGAAAGCACCTCATTGCTTTATCTGTGCTGGCTAACGGATAATTTTCCAACTTGGACTGGGCGGCCAGCATACGATCGAACGGATCACGGTGAGCGATATCCCAGCTTCCGGCCAATTGGGCGTGTTCAGGTGTAACAGCCAATGGTTGAAACCCTGCTTTTATAATCCATTTCGGCACATTACTCGCCACTGAAGTTGCTTCCGGCAGTTTTCCGAGGCGGAATTTTGTGGCAATTTCCCAGACTGAAGCGGCGCTTACATAGATTGCATTGTTAATATCTTGTATATGATCGCTTATCCTCTCCGGT
>CBDUVK010000343.1:0-3190 GCA_965370645.1 uncultured bacterium | reverse complement strand
ATGTCCAGCAAACACCGATCTCTCCTGAATGACAACCCAATTTACCTGTCATCCCTGCATGTTGTTGGCAGCCACGTAAGTGGCCACTTCCGTGGGGATCCTCCCTATTTACATGGATCCCGGCATTCCTTACCGGGATGACAAAAAATAAGAGTAAATGATAGGAAAAAATTCTCTTTGGTTGGAGTACCCAGAAAATCGATTTTTCAGTTTCAATACCATCAAATTTATATACCAAAGGAAACAACATTTTTAATTCCTGTGTAACATTTCTCTTTCCCGTGCGTCTATTTTAAGCTATGCAAGAACTGAATTAATCAATCAAACCAAACTGTGAGGCGTCCTATGAAATTCACTGTTTTTTTTGTTCTACTGTCCATTCTACTGACAGGTGTAATGGTAGATTGGGGAAATGCTGGAAATATTTTGCCCAACAAGATTTATCAGTACAAACTGGAAAACGGACTCAAAATTGTTGCCGTACCTTTCGACAGTCCTGGAATTGCTTCCTTCTATATCAATGTTAGTGTAGGTTCCCGTAATGAAGTAGAGAAAGGGGTAACCGGTTTTGCTCATTTCTTTGAACACATGATGTTCCGCGGAACCGACCTATATCCCAAAGAAAAATACCTTCAAGTGCTCAAATCAATCGGCGCATCAGCCAATGCAAATACCTCCAATGACCGTACCAGATACCATATGACCGGGAATGCTGGTAATCTTGATTTGATGTTTAAAATTGAAGCCGATCGCTTTCAAAATCTAAATTACTCGGAACATGACTTCAAAGCGGAAGCGGGTGCCGTTAAGGGTGAATACACAAAAAATTATGCCAGCCCCTATCAACAAATTTTTGAAGGCATGCTTAATACGGCCTTTGATGTTCACACTTACAAGCATACCACCATGGGCTTTTTTGAGGATATTGTGGATATGCCCAACCAGTATGAATATTCCCTTACATTTTTCAAAAGATATTATCGACCGGAATATTCGACCATTGTAGTTGTCGGAGACGTGAAACCTGAGAATATTAAAAAACTGGCTCAAAAATATTTTGGAGATTGGAAACGTGGAGAGTATTCCGTGGACGTTCCCGTAGAACCCACTCAAACGGAAACTCGATATTATCACCTGCAAAACAGTTCAATTCCTCCCTTTTTAATGCTGAGTTACAAAGGACCGGCGTTTAATGATCAGGAAATCGATATGCCGGCAATGGATGTCATATCGACCATCCTGTTTTCAGAAAATTCTGCCTTATATAAAAAGTTAGTCATCGAAGAGCAGAAAGTGCGATTTATCGGTGGCGGAGCCTTCGATTCAAAAGATCCCAATCTTTTTTCCATTCGGGCATCTCTGATTAACAAAGAGGACATGCAGTATGTAAAAGATGAGGTGGTAAAGGCCCTGGAAGCTGTGAAGGAAAATGGAGTGGATGAAGAACTGCTGGCGGATACCAAATCCCATCTCAAGTACAGTTTTGCCATGCAGATTGATAATCCGGACCAGATAGCCGGCACTCTCTGTCACTATATTGCATTGACTGGTGATCCGGGAACGATTAATCGGGTATATCAGCAATATGACAAAGTCTCAGTAAATGATATTAAAGATATTACCAGGAAATTTTTTATTCCGACAGGTTTAACCATTTCCACGATAACCGGCGATCCGGAAGGAGGCGTCCAATGAAACAGCTCATCATATTACTCATCATCTCACTATTTAGTCTGAGTCAGACAATCGAAGTAGTGGAATTACCCCTTCCCAATACGAATAAGGTGGTTGTAAAACTCATGTTTAAAAATGGTTCAATCACCGATCCGGCCGGAAAAGAAGGCTTAACTTTTCTGACAGCAAATCTCATCACCCAGGGCGGGACGGATAAGATGAGTTACAGTGAAATTCAGGAATTCATCTATCCTATGGCGGTCAATTATTTTGTATCAGTGGATAAAGAGGTAACCACGTTCACCTTTGAGGTCCATAAGGATTTTTTAGAAAAGTTTTATCCGGTTATGACTGCCTTAATACTGGAACCGTCCTTTACAGCCGCAGATTTTGAACGAGTAAAAATCAACCAACAGAATTATGTGGACCAGGTTATCCGGGCTTCTTCCGACGAAGAGTACAGCAAAAAAGCGCTGGAGGATCTTCTGTTCCGGGGTACCAATTATCAGCATATGAAGCAGGGAAAATCCAGCAGTGTTAAATCACTGACTTTGGAAGATGTAAAATCCCATTATGAACAGTATTTTACCAGAAACAATTTAATGCTGGGTATAGCAGGGAATTACTCGAATGAGTATCTAAATCAACTTAAATCGGATATAGGAAAATTACCCAATAGCAAACCGGTCATTCCGGAACCGGGTAAAGCACGACAACCCGCCGGGATAGAAGTGGAAATCATCGCAAAAGAGAACGCCTTTGGATCTGCCATATTCACCGGATTCCCACTGGAGATAAACCGCTCCAACGATAATTTTGCGGCACTCATGGTTGCAAATTCTTATCTGGGAGAGCACCGCAAGGCGTACTCAAAGCTTTACCAGGAAATTCGCCAGAAACGATCGATGAATTATGGTGATTATTCTTACATAGAATGGTATGAGAGTGGTGGACGCAATATGTTACCCCCTCCCGGCGTTCCCAGGCATTCCAATTACTTTGCCATCTGGATCCGGCCGGTACAAATCGCCAAGCAGTTAACACAGCAATATGAAGAGTTGTCCGATATTCAAGTCGGGCACGCCCATTTTGCTTTGAGAATGGCCTTTTACGAACTGGATAAACTGGTAAAAACCGGTTTAACCCAAAACGATTTTGAATCCACCCGTACTTTTTTACGCAGCTATATAAAACTATTTATTCAAACACCGGCAGATCGCCTGGGTTTTCTCATGGATTCCAAATTTTATGGCAGAGATAATTATATCGATGAATTGGATCAGCTACTCGCCAATCTGACACTGGAAGATGTCAATAAAGCCATCAAAAAACAGTGGCAGACCGATAACATGTACGTGACCATTGTGACTGATGTTAGTGAGGCAGAACCACTGGCAAAAAGTTTGAAGGAGAACCTGCTTTCGCCCATGAGCTATTCTAATATAGTAAAAGCGGGCCTTTCAGATGATATATTAAAGGATGATGAAATTGTTGCCAAATTTCCGCTTAATGTCAA